>JANWKW010000059.1 GCA_025451135.1 Vulcanimicrobiia bacterium
GACGTCGGTCGGCACGCCGCGTGCGATCGCCGCCTGGGCCACGTCGCCGCTCGGGTCGATCCCGAGCACCCGTATCCCCCGGCGCACGAAGTACTGCAGCAGATAGCCGTCGTTGCTCGCGATCTCGACGACCGAAGAGCGCGCGCCGAGTCCGAGCCGCGCGATCGTGGCCTCGGCGTAGCGCTCGCTGTGCGCCAGCCACGAGTCCGAATAGGACGAATAGTACGCGTAGGCGTCGTTGAAGATCTCTTCGCGCCGTTCGAAGGCCGGGACCTGGACCAGCAGGCAGCGGTCGCAGACGAAGACGTGGAGCGGATAGTAGGTCTGCGGTTCGAACGCCCGCTCGGGCTCGACGTACGCGTTCGAGAGCGGCTGCATGCCCAGATCCACGAACGTCGTGACCAGCGGCGCCGCACAACCGCGACAGACCAGCTCGCTCACGCGCGCCGCTTCAGCCACGAGCCCGGCCAGTAGGTCACGTTCCGGGTGAGACCGATCGACTCGTCGAACGGCCACGCCGGCTGCGCGAGCTCGAACTCGGGATGCGCGGCGAGGAACGTCTGCCCGGCGTGGTAGGGATTGTCGGTCGACCAGCCGGGCTGCGAGCGCGGCGCGCCGTCGAGATCGCGCATGATGCCGTCGGTGGCGACGATGTAGCTCCCGGGAGAGACCATCGGCGCGTACGCCTCCAACTCCGCCAGCACGTGGTCGTAGGTGTGGTTCGAATCGAGGATGACCATCACCCGTTCGCCGGGATCGATCCTGGCGCGCACCCCGGCGACGATCTCGGGCGCGACGGAACTCCCCACGATCGTCTCGATGCGGCCGCGCAGTTCGTGCGCGTCGAGCGCCGCGCGATTGTGCTCGCGGATCTCGATGTCGACGCCGATGACGCGCCCGCGGCCCATCGCCTCGAACAGCGACGCGTAGTAGACGAGCGAACCGCCGTGCGCGATGCCGGTCTCCACGATCACGTCGGGCTTGACCGCATAGATCGCTTCCTGCATCCGGACCATGTCGTCGGGCAGCTGGATGATCGGCCGGCCGAACCAGCTGAAGGTGTAGACGTGTTTGGCGTCCCAGCCGGCCCGCAGCCAGGCGGCGCTGGCGAGGTCGAACGCCCGCGGATCGCTGGTCGGGAAGGTCTCGTCGCGCTCTCCGTCCTCGAAGCGGACCGTGCTCGCGGCGAAGTCGACGGTCACGCGACCTTTGGTCAGATCCATGCTCAACCTTTCATCAGTCGGACGATCGCCGGGACCGGACCGGCCGGGACGAATCCGGTCCGGTCGCGGAGCGCCTGGATGCGGATCGGTGTGGCGCGCCGCGTCGCGGCTCCTTCTCCAAAGGAAACGTCGGCACCCAGATGCTCCCGGAGCAGCGCCGCGATCTCGGCGTTGGCGACGTTTCGGCCCGACGCGACGGTGCAGCGGAGCTGCCCGTCGGACCGGGCCACGCGCAGGACGCCTTCGACGGCGTCGTCGAGCGCGATGTAGTCCTTGGCGCTCTCCGGCCCGCTGCGCAGCACGACCGTTCCGTTCGCGCGCGCCTCGCGCACGATATCGGCCAGGAACGTGGGGCCGGTCGCGTCGCGCGGGACCACGTTCGAGAGGCGCGCGACGCGCGCGCGGTCGCCGGCCATCGAGAACGTCAACGCCTCGCCGAACAGCTTCGAGGCGTCGTAGGCGCGGTCCGGATCGGTCGGATCGATCTGGATCCGGGTCGCCTCGTCCGTCGGACCGTCGCGATAGATGCGCGTCGACGAGAGATAGGTGAACGTGTCGTAGGAACCGAGCGCCAGCAGCGAGGCCGCGTAGCCGGCGTGCGCTTCGAGCAGTT
Source organism: Vulcanimicrobiia bacterium (assembly GCA_025451135.1). GTDB lineage: Bacteria > Vulcanimicrobiota > Vulcanimicrobiia > Vulcanimicrobiales > Vulcanimicrobiaceae > JALYSX01. Next base: position 1,837 of record JANWKW010000059.1, read on the forward strand.
CCTCGGCCGGTCGCGTGCGGAAGTCCGCGGTGATGCCGACCGCGTAGATCGCGTGCCCCCACGACCCGCTCGGCGGCGCGTCGCCGCGCCCGACGGCTCGCACCGTCGCTCCGTCCGAACGCAGCCGTTCGACGATCGCACCCCCGACGAAGCCGCCGGCGCCGAAGACCGTGTAGCCGTTACTCACGCCGGCCGATGAGCGTCGCCGGGATGCCGGCGTAGACGCCGTAGGCCTCGAGTTCGCCGCGCGCCATCGACATCGCGCCCAGGACGCAGCCGCGTCCCAGGCGCGCGCCCTCTAGGACGGTCGCGCCGGCACCGAGCCACGCGTCGTCCTCGATCACCACGCCTCCGCGCGACGGCGCGAACCGCTGTTCTTTGATCGTCCGCGATGCGGAGCGGTACTGATGGTCGGATCCGACGATCGTGCAATTGGCCGCGATCAGCACGTCGCAGCCGATGGTGACGCCGTTGCCCGAGTAGATGACCGTGCCAGCATTGATATAGCTCCCGCGGCCGATGACGACATCGCCCGCTCCGCCGACCGGCTTGATCTTGACGAACGCGTCGATCCGGACGTCGTCGCCGATGATGATGCGGGTCCCTCGGACGGAGTCTTCGATATCGGCGAGCGGCGACACGATGGCGCTCGGAGAGATCTCGATCACGGCTTCAACTCCTCGTATGCGGCGATCTGCCGCGCGGTCAGCGCTGCGACGTCGCCGCCGTCGTAATACGCGCGATACCACCGCGCGGTCCACTCCAGCGCGTCGACCAGCCGCAGGCGCGAGCTCCATCCGAGGTCGCGGACCGCATCGCTCGAATCCAGCGTCAGGACGGCCGCCTCGACGAGATCCGCCGGCGCGGACGCGAACGACGAGGCCGCGCCGAAGGCCGCCGTCGCGGCGGCGACGACGTCGCGGACCGGCGCGACGTCGCGCGCATCCGGACCGAAGTTCCTCGCGCGCGCGACGCGCTCGCCGTCGCTACGGAGCGCGCGCTCGCCGAGCCGGACGTATCCGTCGACCGCGTCGAGGACGTGCTGCCACGGACGGACCGCGTCGGGATAGCGGATCTCCAGCGTCCGCCCCTCGAACGCCGCTCGCACGACGTCGGGGAGAAGCCGCTCGTCCGCCCAATCGCCGCCACCGATCACGTTGCCCGCGCGCGCCGTCGCGACGGCTACGCCGCGCTCGCGCAGAAATGCGTCGCGGTAGGATGCCGTCGCGAGCTCCGCCGCCGCCTTGCTCGCGCTGTACGGATCGTAACCGCCCAGCGGATCGCCCTCGCGAAACGGGCGCGGATCGGGCCCGTGCGCGTAGACCTTATCCGTCGTCACCACCACGATGCCGGCGACGTCCGGGCACTGCCGCGCCGCTTCGAGCACCGCCACCGTGCCCATCAGGTTGACGTCCCAGGTCTCGGCCGGATCGCGATACGACCGGCGCACGAGCGGCTGGGCCGCCAGGTGGAAGACGATCTCCGGCGCGGCCTCGCGCATCCGGGCCGCCAGCCCGGCGCGATCCCGGATGTCGGCGATCGTCGACGCGGCGAGCCCGCGCGCAACGCGCGCGGCGTCGAACATGGCCGGCTCCGTATCCGGCGCGAGCGCGTAGCCGAAGACCTCGGCCCCGGCGCGCGAGAGCCGCGACGCCAGCCAGGAACCCTTGAAACCGGTGTGACCGGTGACGAAGACGCGTCGGCCCTGCCAGACGCTAGCGGTCACGCCACACGTTCCACGGCGCGCTCCCGGACTGCCAGAGCGCTTCGAGCTGGTTGCGGTCGCGCAGCGTGTCCATCGCCTGCCAGAACCCCGGATGTTCGAAGGCGTGCAGGTCGCCTCCGGCGGCGAGCGATTCGAGCGGCTCGCGTTCGAAGTGGGTGGCGTCGCCCGCGATCTCGTCGAGCACCGAGGGAGCGAGCACGAAGAAGCCGCCGTTGATCCAGCCGCCGTCGCCGACCGGCTTCTCGCGGAAGCTGCGGACCGCGCTCCCGTCGAGGTCGAGCGCGCCGTACCGGCCGGGCGGCTGCACCGCCGTCACGGTCGCACGCTTCCCGTGCGCGCGATGGAACGCGAGCAGCGCGTCGAGATCGACGTCGCCGAGACCGTCGCCGTACGTGCAGAAGAACGCGTCCTCGTCGCGCACGTACGGCGCGATCCGTTTGAGGCGGCCGCCGGTCATCGTCGCTTCTCCGGTGTCGACCAGCGTCACGCGCCACGGTTCGGCCGCGCGCTGATGGACCTCGACGCGATCGGCGGCCAGATCGATGGTGACGTCCGAGTTGTGGATCAGGTAGTTCGCGAAGTACTCCTTGATCATGTAGCCGCGATAGCCGAGCGCGATCACGAAGTCGGTCACGCCGAACGCGCCGTAGTACTTCATCAGATGCCACAGGATCGGCCGGCCGCCGATCTCGACCATCGGCTTGGGGCGCGACACGGTCTCCTCGGCGATGCGGGTACCGAGTCCGCCGGCCAGGATCACAACCTTCATGAGGCGTCGTTCGCTGGCCGGCCCGCCAGCGCTTGCGCGAAGACCAGCACCTCGGCCGGAAGGCCGGCGGCGCGGACCCCCCGGTTCACGTGCTCCTGAAGGGCGCCGGAGAACGCTTCGCGCCGCAGGCCCTCGTCCGCCGTGCGCGGCGGATAGGCATTATAGACGTCTTGGAGGCGCTGGGCGTACTCGCTCCAATGGGCCGACGAGCGCCGGCCGTATAGATGGTGCCGCACCATCGGAGCGTCGACGCAGACCGTGCATCCCGCGACCTCGAGCTCCCGGACGCGGCGGCCGCGCGCGAGCCGGATCAGGAACTCCCAGTCCTCGAGCACGCTGAAGGACTCGTTGAAGTAGCCGGAGACGGGAAGGCACGAGCGCCGGTGCGCGACCGCGTTGAGCGCGAGCCGGTTGCTCGCCAGATCCACGGCACCGTCGGCCGCCAGCCCGCCGGCGAACGGCGACGACGCCGAGATCTCGCCGCCGGGCCCCAGCACCGCGAAGCGCCAGGCCGCGGCGGTCACCTCGGTCGCCGGGTCGGCGAACGCGCGGGCGACCGCGCCGAGGTATCCCGGTTCGTAGCGGTTGTCGTCGTCGAGATAGGTGACGATCTCGCCGCGCACGCCGTGCAGCCCGAGATTGCGCGCCGCCGATACGCCGCGGGCGCGCCGCAGCCGCGAGACGCGCACTCGATCCTCGAGGCCGAGGCGCCGGACGAACCCGCCCGGATCGACGCTGCCGTCGCAGACGACGATGGCCTCCCAGTGCGGATAGTCCTGCGCGCGCAGGGAGCGGAGCGCCCGGTCGAGTTCGCCCGTGCGTCCCGAGAACGGGACGACCACGCTGAGCAAGCCTTCGCCGCGCAAGGTCTCGGGGGATGCGTCGGGGACGAGGTCGAGCGCCGCCCGCGTGCGTTCCACCAGCGGCACCAGCTCGGCGGATTGCGCCGCGAACTCGGCGGCGAACGGTCCGGCGATCTCGAGCACCTTCTTCTCGAGCATCCGCATCAGCTCGCCGCGGTAGCCGGCCAGGCGCGCGTGATACGCGGGGCCGGTGTATCGCTCCAGGATCGTGCAGAACTCGCGCAGCTGCTTGCCGGTCGCGACGAAGTTCTTCACCCCACTGCGATTCTCGCCGTGCATGCGGATGATCGCCTGCGGCTTGCTCACGAAGGCGAAGCGTTTCCCGTGCGCCGCCAGCCGAAGATCGAACTCGTAGTCGAGCAGGATGCCGAGGCCCTCGTCCAGCTCGCCGAGATCCCGGAAGAACGCTCGCGGGAAGAGCATGGTCGGCATGTACATGCAGTTGTCGCGCGTGAGCAGCGATGCCAGCTCGTTGCGATCGCGATAGGTATCCGCACCGTCGAACGACGGATGCTCGAAATAATCCCCCACGTTGCCGGCGGCATCCGCGACCGAGACAGAGAAATATGGGATGTCGATGTCCGGATTCGATCGCAGGAACGCGAGCGCGTCCTCGACCAGCGTCGGGAGCAGCATGTCGTCGGCGGACAGGAACACGACGTATTCGCCGAGCGCCTCCGCGATGCCGTAGTTGTGATTCCGCTGGATGCCGATGTTCTCGGGGTGGACCACGACGCGCAGGCGTTCGTCGCGAAAGGCCGATATCGCCGCGAGCGAGCCGTCCGTCGAGGCGTTGTCGAGCACCAGGACGTCGAGGTTGCGGTAGGTCTGCCCGAGCGCGCTGGAAATCGCGTCGCCCACGCAATGCGCGTAGTTGTACGACGTAATCACGATGGTTACGAGCGGTTCGGTCAAAAGTACCTCGGGACGCGTTCTCCGGACAATGACTTTATCGGCCCGGGTCAAAGGTTCCATTAGTATGCCCAACTACTACCGGTCCTTCGGCCTCGAGCGCGATCCGTTCATCGATACGGCCGATCCCTATTTCTATTGCGAGTTGGGCACGCTGCGCAAGGCGCGCGAGCGGATCGCCTCGGCGATCGGAGCCTCGCGAGGGCTCACCGTGGTGCTCGGGGAGCCCGGGACCGGCAAGACCAGCCTCTCGGGCGCCATCGAGCAGGCGCTCCTGGCCGACGATAAGGTCGTGCTCGGCAAGATCCTCGACCCGACCTTCGCCAGCGAGACCGAGTTCCTGATCGCGGTCGGGCGCGTCTTCGGGCTGGCCTTGCCGCCGCGTTCGAGCGCCGCCCTCAAGAACGCTCTCAAGAACTTCTTCTTCGAGACGGCCGTGCTGGAGCACCGGACCCTGGTGCTGATCGTCGACGAAGCGCAGAACCTCAGCGACGCCAATCTCGAAGCGCTGCGCATGCTGCTCAACTATCACGTGCCGCAGCGCAAGCTGCTCAACATCCTGCTGTTCGGCCAGAGCGAACTGGAGACGCGCATCGCCGACCAGGGCAATCTCGGCGACCGGGTCGACGGCTGGATCCGCCTCGGCCGGCTCGACGAAGCGATGGCCGGCGCGGTCGTCGATTTCCGGCTCGAACGGGCCGGCCTCGCGCCCGGGACGCAGGTCTTCTCGCCCGACGCGCGCGCGCTCTTGATCGACGCCGCCGCCGGTCTGCCGCGACGCCTGACGATGCTCTCCCACCTCGCGATGGAAGAGGCCGCCGACCGCGCCTCGACGCTCGTCAACGTCGACCACGTGCGGGCGGCGCTGACCGCGCGCGGCATCGACGAACGGCGCGTCGTACGCATCGGCATCGCCGCCAAACGCGACCGGAACGGCGCGCCGCGCTTCGACTTCTTCCGTCGGCTCTTCGCCCGGCGCTGACGCGATGCGCGATCCGGACTTCTACCTGAGCGCCGACATGCGCTTGATCGCGCTCCAACGCAGCGCCCTGGGCCTTCCCGAACCGGACCGGCCGGACTGGGAGAATCGCGCGATCGCCGACGGTCAGAACCTGCCCGAGGATCCGATCCATCCGCCGCAGGGCGCGGTCCTCAACGTCGTCGCCGTGGCCACGCCGTCCGAGGGCATCATCCCGGGCGCGATCGTGACGCTCTCGCTCTCGGTCGCCAACGAGGGCGTCGCGCCCGCGCACCGCGTGCGCGTCGCGGTGCCGTTGCCGGGCGGCGCGTCGTACCGCCCGGGCTCGTTCGTGCGCGACGCCGCGCCCGCGTTCGACGAGGTCGCCGAACGTTTCTTCGGCGCCGGTCTCGACCTCGGCGATCTGGCGCCGAAGTCGCGCGCGACCTTCGTCTGGAAGATCGGCGCCCGCCTCGGAACGCGCCCGTTGCTGGTCGCGCCGCAGATCTCCGCCGAAGACGCCGCCGTCATCGGGGCGTCGGCCCTGTCGATCGCGCGCCGCGAGACCGCCCCCGGCGCTGCGCTCGAAGCGTCGCTGCCGCTCGAGGTCGCGCCGCGACCGATCGTGCCGGTGGAGCTGGCCGTTCCGGACCTGCCGTTCTACGAACTCGACGAACGCGAGGAAGCCGAGTACGCCGCCGAGACGGGGCGATCCGGACCGCCGCACGAGACGCCGGCTGCGCCGCCGGAACCCGTTCCGCCACAGCCGCCGAAGGTCGCGGCCAGGACGGCCGTCGCGCTGCTCGGGACGTTCGATCGCCCGACGTACGCGTTCTTCGATCGGGCCTTCCGCGGCACCAAGGCGCCGACCGTCCTGCAGCACTGCATCTTCGCCGGCGCGATCGCCTGCACGCGCGCGTACGAGGACGGGAGCGACGTCGCCGGCTTGCGCGAACATCTCGACGCGCAATCGCAGATACTGCATCGCATCTCGCTCTTCGAGAAGCTCGGGAAGAAAGAGCCGATCGCGGACCATGCGGGGAGTTTGCTGGCGCGGACGGGCGAGTTGCGCGTCGCGGCGCTCGAGAGGCCCGGGATCGAGAGCGATGCGAAACATCTCGTCTTCGAGTCCGAGCTCGGCGAGCCGTCGCTGGCGGTCCTCCGTTCGCTCGAGGTCGAGAGCGGCCGCTGGGACTTCGTCAAAGCGCGGCAGCTGACGCTCGCGCTGCAGGCCCAACGCGTGCTGGGCGGAGCCGGGACGGAAGCCCAGCACGCGATCGCCGAGAACGCGCTGCGCGCGTACGGCCAGGCGGCGATGACCGCGCTCCAGCGGCTCTTCGTCCGCATCCGCTTGGATCGCACGACCGGGGCGCTCCAGCAGACCGATGCCGAACTCGATCGCAAGGCCGTCGCGTTGATCGAGGCGCTGGCGCCGCTCTTCGGCTAGCCGCCGCCCCGGGTCAGGTCAGGCGGTCGAGCGAGGCGAGCCGCGAGGGCGCGCTCTTCGCGCCGACGTTCTTGGCGAAGCGCTTGAGCTGCGCGATCTGCCCGAGCTTCTCCGCGACCGCTTCGTTGTAGGTGCGCAGCCGCGCGACCTGGTTCTCGCGGATCGCGTGGACGCGCCGCGCGCGTTCGTACACGCTCGCGTCGTAGGCGGCATCGCGCGCCGGGGCGGCGGCCTCCATCGCGTTCTCGAGGGCGTGGGTGACGCGTCGCGCGTCGGCCATCACGGCGGCGAAGGCGTCCCAGTCCTTGGCCGTCAAAGCGCGCTCGATCTCGGCGCACTGGTCTTCGAGCGCCGCGATCTCGCGGTCTACCGCGGCCCGCAGCGCGTCGCGATCAGCCGACGGCGGCAAAGGACGTCGCGGCCGGAACGGCCGCAGCTGCGGTAGCGCCGGAGGCGCCGCCGGGCGGGGCGATCGAGGTGACGGTCGCGCCGCGCTTCTCGGCCTTGAACAGCGTCACGGCCTTCTGCCAGGTCGTCCGGTAGTCTTTGAAGTCGGGGAGCAGCCGCTCGACCCGGGTCGCGTCCTTCTGCATGTTGGCCATCACCAGCTCGTGATGCCAGTACTCGTAGACCCGGAACAGGTTCTTGGCGAGGTCTCCGCCGATCTCCATGTCGAGCGAACCCATCAACAGGCAGATGGCGCGCTGCGCGCGGAGCAGCGCCTTGTGGATGCCCTCGATGTCGCCGCGTTCGTACTGCAATTTTTCGAGCGCCTGCTGCGACGAGAGGATCAGCGCGTCGTAGATCTTGACGATCAGGTCTTCCTTCGAGGCGGTCGCGATCGACGTCTCGAGATACTTCTGTTCGGCCGGCGTGCGCATCATATCGATCAGCCGTTCTTGAAGAAGCCGGCGAGCTGCGATTGCAGCGACTGGTAGACCGCCAGCTGGCCTTCGGTCGCCGTGAACTGCGAGCGGAGCAGGTTGGCCTGCGCGTTGGCGGAGTCGGTGATCTGCTTGACCTGTTGCTGCAGCGACGTGATGTGGTCGTTGTTGGAGTTCTCGAATCCTTGCAGCACCGAGATCTTCGGGATCTCGCCGACCACGCCGTGGGCGATCAGCGTCGGGGCGCCGGTGACGGTGGTCAGATAGCCGCCGACCTTGTACGCAAGACCGGTCGGACCGCCGAAGATCTGCTGGACGGCGTTCGGATTCGCGGCGAGCGCGGCTTGCAGTTTCGCGACGTCGAGCGCCTGGAGCGTGCCGTCGGTGCCCTGGAGGGTGGTCGTCTGGACCGGATTGCTGCCGTTGCCGCTGCTGTCGGTCGCGCCGTTGTTGGCCGTCGAGAGCTGCGCGAACGAACTGCTCAGCGTGAGTCCGATCTGGGAGAGCGAGTTGTAGCCGCGGTCGGTCCCGAGGAAGCCCGACACCAGATTGGTCAGCTGGTTCTTGATCGAGTCGACGTCCGAGGTGTTGAAGAGCACGCCGCCGCCGAGCGACTGCGAGGCGCTCGCGGCCAGACCGTTCTTGCCGACGGCGGTGACGACCGGCGCCATGCTGGCCTGGTTGATCTCGGTGATGGCGCCGTTGTAGGCGCTCGTGAACGTGTTGATCGCGTTGATCAGCTCGCTGGTGTCCTGCGAGACGTTGACCGTGAACGGCGTCGACGTATCGCTGACCAAGTTGAGCGAGATGCCCGGGATGGCCGTCGTGACCGCGTTCGCGTTCGAGTAGTACGTCTGCACGGCGCCGCTCGGCCCTTGCACCACCACCTTGGCCTGGGTGCCGACCGTCGACGTCGCGCCGGACGCGTTGGTCAGGCCGACCGCGGAGAGGAAGTTGGACCCGTCGCCCGCCTTGCCCACGACGACCGACTGCGGGCCCGTCCCCTTGTTCGTCAGCGTGATGCGGCCCGATGCGGTATCGAACGACGCGATCACGCCGGCGGTGCTCGCGTTGATGCGCGCGAGCACCGAGGCCAGATTGTCCTGGGTCGGATCGACGTTGAGCGTCACGCCGTTGATGGTGAACGTCCCGGCCGTGACGGGCGTGATCAGATTGGCGCCGTTGAGGTTGTTGAGCGGCGCCGTTTGGCTGAGCCCGCCGACGCCCGACGTGCCGGTGACGTTGAACGTCGGTCCGGTGTTGTCGATCTGGGCCTGGTCGAGCTTGAGGACCTGCACGAGGTTGCCTTGGTCTCCGGCCGAGCCGATCGTGATGGCCTGGCTGCCGGAGATCGCGATGGTATCGGTCGCGCCTTGGTATCCGATCGTGAACGACGCGTCCGCGCCGGCCCGGACGGCCGTCTGGATGTTGTTGAGGATCGTCGTGAGGGACTGCGACGTCACGTCGTAGTTGACCGTCACACCGTCGATGGTGATCTTGCCCTGTCCGGACGCACCGTTGCTCGGCGTCACCGCGGCGTACGACGACGCCAGCGGGATCGCGTCGGACGCCTGTCCGGCGTACGGTCCGGCCGTCACCACGTCGCGGATCGAATGGCCGACCGATCCCGAACTGAGGATCTGCGTCGAGGTCGCGACCTTGGTCGACTGCACGACGTACGTCCCCGGCGTCGCGGTCTTCCCGGCGATGCCGGTCGCGATCGCGGCGTTCGTGTTGCCGCTCACCGCCGCGTACGTGGAGAACAGCGACGCGTCGGAGATGCCCTCGAGCGACGACTGCACGGAGGCCAGCAGCGAGTTGATCTTGATCAGCTCGGTGTTGGCGCTGTTGAGCGTGGTGATCTGCGCGTTGAGCTGCGCGTTGGGCGCCAGCGTCATCGACGTCAGCTTGGTGATGATCGAGTTGTAGTCTATCCCCGAGGCGATGCCTGGGAACGAGACGGGCGGGACGTTCGTACCGGGGACGATGGACGCCATGTTAGACGGTCACGCTTCCTTGTCGAGCGTGACGCCCTGTTCGGCGTCGAAGAACGCCGCGATGTGCTGCAGCAGGTCGGGCGGGAACTGCGCGATCTCTTGCCCGGTCGTCGGATCGGTGAAGACCGTGTGGATCGTCTTCCCTTCGATCTTGTACGACACGTTGACCGCGGGCTGGCTCAGGTTGCCGCCCGAATCGCCGCCGCCGTAGATCTTGGCGATCGCCGCTGCGATGCCGCCGGGTACGCGCTTGGGGACCGCCCCCATGACGTGCGACGTGTCGCTGGCCGCGGGCGGTGTCGGCTGGGTGACTCCGGGAGCGGCTGCCCCTGCGGCGGTTCCTGCTCCGGTCGTGCCGACCAGTGCCTGAACGTCCATGTTCTTGCCTCCAGTGATTTCCTAGGAACTTCTCTTCTAATGGTCGGCACGAACGGCCCGTGGGTTTAGCCGCCCGGGCGTAAGGATTGCGCCTTGGCATAGGCGCCCGCGACCCCCGCCAGGGTCATCACCGGATCGGCGTTGGCTGCGACCCGGGCGGCACAGGCCGCAGCCTCGGCGCCGCCGGCCCCGGCCCATGCGCCCCGCAGGCCTTCGACGACCGTCCCGAGGGCGGCCCGGTCGGCCGTCCACAGTCCGGGGCGCCACGCCTCGACGGCATAATGCGTCTGCGCCAGCAGGAGCGCGGCCCCGCCGAGCGCGGCGGCCGCGACCCGGGCCGAGCCGCGGTCCTCCCAGGCGATGTCCGCGAAGACCCGGGCTCGGCGGTAGAGCGCCGCCACGGCATCCGGGCCGGCGGTCGTCAGCAGGACGACCCGGTGATCGCCCAGCTCGCGCAGCAGCGCCGCGTACCCGGTCTCCACGACCGGGCCGGCGATCACCAGCGGCAGGTCGGCGGCCATCGCCGCCCGGGCCAGCACGATGAAGTTCGAGCGGGCCGCGATCGGCCCGTGGGCGAGCACGAAGTCGCCGTCGCCGACCAGCGCTCCGAGGCCCGCCTCTGCGGCCGGGTCGGGGACCGGCACGAACGGACCGACCGGGGCGACCCAGCCCGCGAATCCGAACGACTCGCGCGCCAGGCGCTCCTCGGCCGCGCCCGAGACCAGGATCGCGTCGCACGATGCCAGCGCGCCGCGCACGTTATCGCCGTAGCCGGCGTACGGCTCTTGGCCCTTCGGATGCAGGTTCTCGGCCTCGAGCGCCCGGCGCTCGAGCGCGATCATGTGGACCGCGACCTCGTCGTCGGTCGTCACCATGTGGATCCCGGCGCTGATCCCGGCGCCCCAGACGCCTTCGCGAACGATGTCGTCGAGGTGCGCGGTCGCGACCACCGGAATGCCGGCGGCGCGCGCCCGCGCCAGGACCGGGCCGATCTCGGCGGCGGCGGTCAGCGTGAAGCCGTGGACCAAGTCGTAGCCGGCCAGGTCGCCGACGGCCGACGCGAGCTGAAGATCGACATCGAAGCCCTCGCCGCGCAAACGCCGGGCCAGGGCCAGCGCGTCGTCGCCGTCGGCGTCGTCGGCGCGCGCGGCATCGTTCCGCAGGACGAAGAGCAGCCGGCCCGCGGATCCGCCGACGGGTGCGGGCGCCGCACCGCCGATCGCGCGACGCAAGGCCAGTTCGGGCGCGACGACGTCGAACGCCCCCGCGCGCTCGGAGTCCTCGGGATCGAACGAGAACAGCACGTCGGTCGCGATCGGACGCGCGACCGGGATGGCATCGGCCCGTTCGCTGCGCAGCGTCACCCGGACGGGCGCCGCCGGGAGCGGTGCGCCGGCCGGACCGATCGCCACGTCGAAGGACCCGCCGAGCGGGCCGATCCCGAACCGGTCGCCGTACCACGCCCGCGCGAATGCGTCGAGCTCGTCCGAACCGAACGACGCGGCCACCGCGTCCGCGGCGAACGAGAGCATCGCGGCCCCGGCCGCTCCGCCGATGTCGTCGATCGCGGCCACACGCTTGCCGCGCGCGAGCCGCATGGCGTAGACGTACGGCGCGGCCGCCAGCGCGACCCGCGCGTAGGGCGACGCTCCGAGGAAGCCGTACGCGCGCGCGCGCTCGACGATCGCGCCGCCCGCGTCGTCGAACGTACGCAGCCGCTCGTCGTTGAGCCGTCGTCCGAGGAAGTTCGCGAGCAGCCACGGCAGGATCTTCTCCTCGATCGCGTCGGCCGTCGCCGGATCGAGCGCGTCTGCGGCCGCGCGCGGCCAGACCAGCGGCGAGCGCTCCGGCTCGGCGAGCATCGCGCCCTCCACGTGGACGAACGGCACGACCGCGATCTCGCCCGACCGGACGAACGTCAGGTCGACCACGCCGAATCCGTTGGACTGGCGCAGCATCGGCTCGACGCGCGCGACCGCCAGCGATTCCGCCGACACGATCCGGCGCAGACGATCGGCATCGCGCCACAGATCGAAGAGCGGGTAGGTGCGGTGCGATCTCATCGCGCGTCACCGCTCGCATAGGCGCGCCGCAACGCGCTCGGACTCTGCTGCGACGGATGCGCGTAGCCCGCGAGTTCGGGCGCGTCGCCGATCGCGAGCGGGGCGCCGGAGGGCAGGCCGGCCAGCCAGTCGGCGAGGTCCGTCTCGTCGGAGACGATCACGTCGGCCGCAGCCGCGTCGGAGACGCCGAGCTTCTCGCACGCGCGCCGGATGCGCTCGCCGAGGGCGTTCGCGTCCAGGTCGCCGCTCGCGGCGATCGCGCACAGGGTCGCGTCTTGCGCCGAGAACGCTTGGAGGTACCGGCGGACGAACGCCCCGATCTCCTGCCAGTCGGCCTCGCGGTGGACGATGCCGGCGAAGATCGTCTCGTATCCGCGCGCGGCCTCGTCCGCAGGCGCCGCAGACGCCTCGTCCGGCGCGGAAGGCAGCGC
>JANWKW010000060.1 GCA_025451135.1 Vulcanimicrobiia bacterium
CGCCGGTCGCGCTCGTCGGGCTCGGACTGCTGATCCCGTTCGCGCAGGCGCGCAGCCGTTCGCTGCTCTGGACGTGGCTCGCGGGCGGGCTCGCCTACGTGTTCGTCGTGGTCACGTACGAGACGGTGGACTACTATATGCTGCTGCTGCTGCCGCTGGCGGCGCTGCTCTGCGGCGCGGCCGTCAACGCCGCACGCGTCGTGCTCGCGCGCTTCGTTCCGCGGTACGCGGACGTCGCGTTCGGCGCGCTCGCGCTGGCCCTGGTCGCCGGCACGGCCGCGCAAGGCGCCGCCGCGGTCGCGCCCTCCTACGCCTACAACAAGCAGGCCTACCGGGACGCGATCGCGCTCGCCGCGACGCTCGACCCGAAGGCCCTCGTGGTGACGGCTCACTACGGACCGGACGTCCTCTACTACCTGGACCGGTTCGGGTGGGAAGAGGACCCGGCGCTCTGGCGCCCGTTCGATCAGAAGAGCGCGATGCGCAAGGGCGCGCGCTACTTCATCTCGATCGAAGACCTGCGCATGCGCCGCAACACGACGCTCTGCGACTGGCTCCAGCAGTTCCCGCTCCTCCAGAAGAGCGGCGCGAGCTGGCCCGTCTACGTGACGGATCTATCGCGACGCAACCCGCATCCGAAGCCGTGTCCCCGTGTGGGTATCGAGAAACGAGCCGACTGATGGGCCGTTCGAACGCCTAGGGAAGCGGCAGCAGCGAGCCGCCGGTCGTGGTCGACTGGCCCTGAGCGGGCGTGCCGGACTCGACCAACTGGCGATAGGCGACCAGGCGATTGAGGTTGCGCGCCACGTCCTGCTGCAGGTCGTACGAGGCCTTGATGGCCTTGGTCAGATCCGAGGTGTCGTAGGTGTAATCGAACCGCTTGAGGTCCTTGAGGATGACCTTGTTGGCGTCGTTGAGCTCCAGGTAGGCTTTCTGCAACTGCCGTCCCGCCAGTTCGTAGGTCGGATAGTTGCCGATCACGATCTCGCGCTTGAGCTTGGCGTTCTCGATGGCGGCGTGCAGCGCGATCAGCCGGACGCTCTGCGCGTCGTACGGCGCAGCCTCGGCTAAGGTGGCGGCGGCCGCGTCGAAATCGCCCTTCTCGAACTGCACCTGGGCGAGCGCCGCGGCGGCGCTGACGAATCCCTCGCGGGCGCGCTCGTCGTTCCGATCGACCTTGAGGGCTAGCCGGTACGAGAGCTCGGCGTCGCCGACGTTGCCGCGGGCGAGCGCGTCGTCGCCCTGGTGGACCCGGGTATCCACGATCCAGCGTTCGACCGGGCCGGCGCACCCGGAGAGCGCGAGGGCGGCGAAGGCGAGTACGGCTAGCGAACGGACGATCATGCGTTATCCTCGGATGTGCGTGAAGAAGTGCGCCACGAACACGATGACACCCGCCGCCGGGCCGAGAAATATCTGGGAGACGAGGGTGCCGAGGATCGCCGACAGCGACAGGAAGAACACCATCGAACGGACCTCCTCGACCGTCCGCTCGCCCTTTATGGCCTGGTCGGTGATCAGGGCCGAGGTCGGGTCGACGAACAGCGTGAACGCGATCGTGCCGATGCCGTTGATGACGCCGGAAAGGCTGATGGCGGTCCGGGCGGCCTCGACATCCAGGACGCTCGCCAGATACGACGCCTGCACGCCGATCGCGTAGACCCCGGTGACGACCACGTTGAAGATGAACAGACGCTTCGGGAGTCCGTGCATCGAGAACGAGCGCATCTCGGTCCAGGTCGGCCAGCGGTTGGACTGCGCGATCTCCCGTAGGACGGTCGGGCGCGTCAGTTGTCTGAGCGCGGTGAGGACCGACTTCCGTCGCTCGAACGAATCGATACCGCGCCGGAAGACGTACGTGAACATCGGCAAGAAGGCCGCGAACGTCATCATCCCGAGCGTGCCGCCGAGGATCATGAACCTGAGCTGCCAGCCGTAGTTCGCCTGGAACAGGCTCGCGGTCGCGGGATCGTGCGGGGCGAGCACGGCCACGGCATTGCCGGCCTTGTCGGAGAGCGGTGCGATGAGCACGACGCTGAAAAGATTGGTCAGCCGCGCGAACGTGCTGAACAGGTTGAAGAGCGAGATGGACGTCGCGATCCGCTTGGTCTGGACGCCGGCCAGCCGCGCGGCGTAGGCGCCGATGGTGACGCCCTGCACCACGAACGTGATGAACATCGCGCCCACGACCTGCCACGACCAGAGATGGGGCGTGATGTCCACGAGCTGATGCGTGACGGTCGTGACGTCTTTGAAGTGGTCGCCGCTAAGCGGCACTGCCGGCCCACCCGATCTCGGCTCGGTCGACCGGACCGAGCACGCACAGGCCCAGGTTCTCGGGCGCGAACAGCTCGCCGGCGATCCCGCGGACCTCGTCGAGCGTGACCGCGTCGACGCGCGCTTCGATCTCCTCGGTCGTGATCTGTCGGCCGAAGGCGAACTCGTTGCGCCCCAGGCGGATCATCCGGCTCGAGCTGGACTCGAGCGAAAGCGTGAGGCTGCCCTTCATGTGTTCTTTCGCCAAGCGCAGTTCGGCTTCGGTCACGCAGCGCTCGCGGACCGCCTCGAATTGCTCGCCGATCACGTCCACGCACTTCTGCACGTTCGCGGCCGAGGCGCCCGCATAGACGCCGAACAGCCCGGCGGCCCGGTACGATGCCTGGAAGGTGTAGACGCTGTAGACCAGGCCGAGCTTCTCGCGGATCTCCTGGAAGAGCCGGCTCGACATCCCGCCGCCCAAAATGGTGTCGAGCACCGAGAGCGCGTAGCGCCGCTCGTCGACCGCCGCGAGACCGCGCGTGCCGAGCACGAGGTGGGCCTGTTCGCTCTCCTTGTGCCGGAACAGCGCGTTCGGGGTGGTCGCCGGTGCTTCTGGCACCGGCAGCGCGCAGGCGCCCGCGAATCCGGCGAAGTTCGCCTCGACGTCGGCCACGAAAGCGTCGTGATCGACGTTGCCGGCGGCCGCCACGATCACGGAGTTGGGCGCGTAGTGGTTGCGCATGTGGGCGCGCAGGTCGTCGGGCGTCACCGACGCGACGGTCTCGGCGAAGCCGATGGTCGGATCGCCCAGGTTCGCGCCGGCCCACATCGTCTGGATGAACAGGTCGTGGATCAGCTCGTCGGGCGAGTCCTCGTACATCTTGATCTCTTCGAGGATGACCTTCTGCTCTTTGGCCAATTCGTCGGGATCGAACGTCGAGTGCAGGAACATGTCGCCGAGCACCTCGAGGGCGAGCGGCAGATGCCGATCCATCACCTTGGCGTAGTAGCAGGTCGACTCTTTATCGGTGAACGCGTTGAGATTGCCGCCGATGCCGTCCATCGTCTCGGCGATCTGGCGCGCGCTCCGGTGCGACGTCCCCTTGAAGAGCATGTGTTCGACGACGTGCGAGATGCCGCGTTCGCGCGGGCGCTCGGCCGCCGAGCCGACGTCGGCCCAGACGCCGACCGTCGCCGACCGGATCGCCGGCATCGCTTCGGTCAGCACGCGTACGCCGTTCGGCAGGGTCGTCGCCCGGTGCATCGACGCGCTCATCGGTTCACCCCTTTGAGGGTGGTGCGGGCCCACTCCTCGTCGAGGTAGATGCCGCGCAGCGCTTTGACGCGCGCCGCGAGCGCCGCCGCCGACTCGCCGCGCCGCGAGCTGACGGTGAAGACGTTGCGGGTGGTCGGCGTGGCCAGATCGCCGCTCACGATCACGCCCTTGCCGACCGTCAACGGCACGGCCGCCCACAGGTCGACTTCGGTGACCTTCGGTTCGGCCGCGAGGACCATCCCGATGAGGGTGATCGCCTCGCTCTCGAACGCGGTCCGCGTGAGCGGACCGTGGAACTTGACGCCGGAGACCTTGAGGCCGACGACCAGGCTGTCGTCGACCGAGTTCGCCGAGACTTTCATCACCTGCGCGGGCCATTCGATCGCGAAGATCTGCTCGCCGATGCGCTCGGCCTCGAGCTTGCGGTTGCCGCTCGCGCGCGCGTCGGCATCCAAGGTCGCGATCGAAGGGCTCGACGCGAACGCCGCGACCGGCGCGGCCGTCAGCAGGCCGGCGACGAGGGCCAGGACGAGCCTAGTAGGACTGCGCAAAATAGGCTCGCACCTTGGCGGGTTCGCCGCACGCGACGCAGACGGTCTCGCCGCCTCCGAGCGGGCGGGTGTTGCGGGTGGTCGCGGTGGTCTGGGCCTTGACGTGCGCCTCGCACTCCGGCCGCTCGCACCACGCCACGTCGAGCATCCCGTCGCGCGCCTTGGCCCTGGCGAAGAACTCGTCGCGATCGGTCACCCGGAAGGTATGCGCGTCGAGGTGGGCCTTGGCTTGGCCGAAGAGCGAGGCGTGCACCGCCTCGAGCTGTTCGGTCACGCTGGCGGCGAGCGCGTCGAACGCGACCGCGATCTTCGCGCCGTCTTCGCCCTTCTGCTTGTCGCGCCGGACCAGCATCACGCTGCCGGCCTCGAGGTCCTTCGGTCCGATCTCGACGCGCAGCGGCACGCCGCGCATCTCCCATTCCGCGTACTTCCAGCCCGGCGATTGATCGCGCGCGTCGACCTTGACGCGGCGGCCCGCCTTGCGCAGCGCGCTCGCCAGTTCGTTCGCCTTCTCGATGGTGGTGGTGTCGCCGCCGCGCACGATCGGCACGAACACGACCTCGATCGGCGCGAGCTTCGGCGGGATGCGCAGCCCCCGATCGTCGCCGTGCATCATGATGACCGCGCCGAGCATGCGCCACGACATGCCCCACGAGGTCGTGTAGGCGTGCTTGACGGCGCCGTCCGCATCGGTGAAGTCGATGTCGTAGGCCTTCGAGAAGTTCTGGCCGAGGTCGTGCGAGGTGGCCGACTGCAACGCTTTTCCGTCCGGCATCAGTGCTTCGATCGAGTACGTCTCGACCGCGCCCGGGAACCGTTCGCTCGCGCTCTTGGCGCCGGCGTAGACCGGAACGGCCGCCACGTTCTCGGCGAAATCTTTGTAGACGTCGAGCATCTTGAGGGTCTCTTCGCGACCTTCGGCCGCGGTCGCGTGCGCGGTGTGGCCCTCTTGCCAGAGGAACTCCATCGTGCGCAGGCACGGCCGGGTGCGGAGCGCCCAACGTACACCGTTGGCCCACGGGATGAGCAGCACCGGGCGGTCCCGATAGGATTGGATCCACTGCC
>JANWKW010000061.1 GCA_025451135.1 Vulcanimicrobiia bacterium
ACGGGCGCCAGTTCCGGCATCGGCCGCGAACTCGCGCTCGCCGCCGCGCGCACTGGCTATGCGGTCGTGCTGTGCGCGCGTCGCGCCGATCGCCTAGACGAGGTCGCACGCGCGATCCGTGCCGAGGGTGGTGCGTGCACGAGCGTCGTGGCGGACGTGCGCGATCATGCGACGCCGCAGCGGCTGCTCGAAGCCGCCCATCCCTACGGCCGCATCGACGTGATCGCGAACGTCGCCGGCTCGGGCGCGCCCGGCAAGCTGCTCGAGCAGACCGACGCCGCGATCGCGCTGCAATGGGACGTGCACGTGGCCGCGCCGCTGCGCATCGCCAAAGGCGCGCTCCCCGCCCTGATCGCGACGAGCGGCCAACTGCTCTTCATCGGCTCGGGCCTGGCTCGGGTGCCCGCGCCGAACTTCGGCGCCTACGCGCCCGCCAAGGCCGCCATCCGCGCCGCCGCCCAGCAGTTGCGCCGCGAACTGCACGACGACGGCGTGGGCGTGATGTACGTCGACCCCGGCGCCGTCGATACCGAGTTCAGCGAAGCCGCCGGGATGGAGCGCAACGCCGGCACCGGCATGCTCGCCAAACCCGACGCGGTCGCCCAGCGCATCCTCCACGGCGTCATGCGACGCGCCGCCCGCGTCAACGCCGTCCCCTGGCAGACGGCGGGCGTGATCCTGGGTGAATGGTTCCCCGGTCTCGCCGACGCCGCCATGAAACGCATCGTCGACAGCCCGGCTACCGCCGACCTTGTCATCCCGAGCGTAGTGAGCGAAGCGAACGTAGTCGAGGGACCGCCGTCAACGCTGGCGGCCGCGCTCGAACCCGTCGCCCGCCGCATGGAACGCGTCAAGCTCAGCCACGCCTTTGTCGAGAGCCTGCTGGTGCCGGGCGCCACCCTCGCGCTGACCGAGGTCGCTATGCGCTGGGCCGGCATGCCCAACAAGAACGAGCGCGCCGCCATGCACGAGGTGCTGACGGCGCTCGCAGCGGCGGGCTTTACCGAACCGGCTGGGGTCGAGACCTGGCGAGTGCTGCGCGGACCTGCTTGATCCCGATCGCCGCGAAGAACATGACGGTCGCGAGCAGCACGATGGTCGCGCCCGACGACGAACGCAGATAGTACGACAAGTACAGTCCGCCGACGGCGCTGACCGCACCGAGCACGGCCGAGAGCGCCATCATCGGCGCGAATCGCGTCGTCAGCTGATAGGCCGCCGCCGCCGGCGTGACCAGCAGTGCCGCCACCAGGATGATCCCGACCGACTGCAGCGAGACGATGATCGTCAACGCCAGCATCACCAGGAGCGCGTACTCGATCGCTTCCGAACGCATCCCGCTCGCCTCGGCGACGACCGGATCGAACGACGTGTAGAGCAGCCCGCGGAACAGCACGACCACGGCAAGGGCGATCGCCGCGCTCAACCCGAGCACCAGCCACAGATCGCCCTGCTGGACCGAGAGGATGTCGCCGAACAAGAAGCTCTGCAGATCGACGGCGTAGTTCTTCTGCTGCGACATCAGGAAGACGCCCAGCGCGAACGCTCCGGTGAACAGGACGCCGATGGTCGTGTCGAGCGAGATCTTGCCCTTGCGGTGTACGAAGCCGATCCCGACCGCCGTCAGCACCGCCACGGCGGCCGCGCCGACGTAGTAGTCGATGCCGCGCAGATACGCGATCACGATCCCGGCGAAGGACGCGTGCGCGATGCCGTCGCCGATGAACGAGAGCTTGCGCAGGATGACGTAGGTGCCCATGGTCGAGCAGAGCACGCCCACGCAGAGCGCGGCCACGAACGCCCGCTGCATGAAATCGTAGTGGAACGGCGCGACGAACGTATCGAGGCTCACGTGTGGTCCTCCAGGTGCCCGGCATGCCCTGCGCGCTCCGCGCGGTCGTGGCGCATGTGGCCGTGGGTGTGGGTATGTTCGCGGATCGACGCGTAGACGCCCGATGCCTCGACCTCGGACGGCGTCCCGAGCGCCAGGATCCGGCGATCGAGCACCATCAGCCGGTCGAACCACACGTCGACCCGATCCAGGTCGTGGGTCGTCATCAGCACCGGCAAGCCTTCCGCGACCAACTCGCGGACGACTTCGCGAAGCGCTTCTTCGGTCGAAGCGTCGACGCCGGTGGTCGGTTCGTCGAGCAGCAGCAGGCGCGGCGACTGCGCGATCGCCCGCGCGACGAACGCGCGCTGCTGCTGGCCGCCCGAGAGGTTGGCGATGTGCCGGTCAGCGAGATGGCTCACGTGCACCGCTTCGAGCGCGTGCGCGACCGCCGCGCGATCGGCGGCGCCGAAGAACTGCCAGGGCCGCAGGCGCGGGAATCGGCCCATCGAGACGACGTCGCGGACGGTCGCCGGAAAGGTCCAGTCGACCGCTTCGATCTGCGGGACGTAGGCGATCGAGCCGGGCGCGAGCTCCCGCGGTTTCTGGCCGAAGACCGCGACGCTGCCCGAGGCCGGCGTCAGCAGCCCGGCGATGGTCTTGAGCAACGTCGACTTGCCCGAGCCGTTGGGCCCGATGATGCCGATGGCTTCGCCCGGTTCGACCGCGAGCGTGACGCCCTCGAGCGCGATGAACTCGTCGTAGCGCACGACCACGTCGCGCAGCTCCAGCGCGCTCACTTGAGGGCCGCCACGATGGTGTCGGTGTCGTAATCCAGCATCGAGAGGTAGTCGCTCACCTTCGGGTTCTGGCCGATCGAATCGTCGTAGAGGTCGCTCACGACCCGGATCCCGGCCGACGAGGCCAGCGACTGCGCCAGCTTGGCGCTGTACTCCGGCTCCGAGAAGACGGCTCGCACGTGGTTCGCCTTCGCCAAATCGACCAACGAGGCGATCTGCTGCGGGTTCGGGTCCTGTCCGGGGTTGATCTCGATCACGCCGACGGTCTTGATGCCGAAGCGAGCGTTGTAGTAGAGCCATGCGTTATGGAACACGATCATGGTGCGCTGCGCCGGCGGCACGGTCTCGACCTTCGCGCGGATAGCGGCGGTCAGCGCGTCGAGCTTCTTGTCGTAGGCGGCCGCGTTGGAGCGATAGTCGCCGGCGTGCGCCGGATCGAGTGCGATCAGCCCGTCGCGGATCTTGGCGACGTACTGCTTCGCGAAGACCGGATCCATCCACAGGTGCGGATTACCGGTGCGCACCGGCAGTCCGTCCGTGCAGACGATCGTATGCAGCTTGGCGTTCTGCGCGTTCGCCAGCGTCTTGCCGAGCCACGACTCGATGCCTGCGCCGTTGACGACCAGCAACCGGGCCTGCGAGAGCGCGACCACGTCTTGCGGCCGGGGCTGGAAGGTCTCGGGCGAGACGCCGATGGGCACGAGGTTCTGCACGCTCACGCGCGACCCGCCGACCGCTTCGACGAACGAATTCAAGGTCGAGAACGAGGTGACGACGGGGATCGTGCCGTCTGAGGGGCCGGTCGCGGTGGTCGTCGCGGCCGAACCGCAGCCGGCCAGAAGGACGAAGGTGGCCAACGCGATCAGGCGCATGCGCTGCACCGTCCGAAGAACTCGACCGCGTGGTCCTCGAGCACGAAGCCGTGGTGCGCTTTGAGCGCTCCGCCGATCGCCTCGAGCGCGCTGCAGTCGACGTCTTCGACCTTGCCGCAGACCCGGCAAATGGCATGATGGTGGTGGTCGCCCGCGCACGAGACGTAGGTGGTCTCGCCGGCCGGATCGACCCGCGCGCTGACCTGCCCCTTGGCCTGCAGATGTTCGAGGGTCCGGTAGACGGTCGAGAGCGCCACCTTGGCCTGCTCCCGTTCGAGCAAGCCATGGATAGCCGCGGCGGAAAGATACCGCCGCTCCCCACTCAAGATCCGCGAGATCAGCGCTCGCGGCCGCGTCACATACTCGGTAGCCACGCCCGGCCTATTTGCGAACCGTTAGCAAATCCCCTCCACGTTGTCATCCCGAGCGTAGGTCCACAGGGCCGAAGTCGAGGGACCGCCTCCAGCTCCGACCTCGCCTATTTACAGGAGCGACGCCCCCTACATATAATCATCCGCGTTGCCCTTACCGCACGCCCGATCGGGCGAGCGCGCAAAGCACCGTGGGGATGTAGCTCAGCTGGTAGAGCACTTGCTTCGCATGTAAGGGGTCAGGAGTTCGAGTCTCCTCATCTCCACCACCGTGGAAACGCCCGTCTTATCGAGAGACCGGGCGTTTCTCTTTTCACGGTCCGCGACACCACGTTCAGGCGTGACAGAGATCCAACAAGCCTCGCCTCCCCCTGGCACTGGGATCGAACATCGTCCAAGACGGACGCCATGCGGCCGAAACATACTGCGCGGGTAGCGGCCGTCCGCGGGACTTCCCGGTCCCACTTCAAAACGTAAGGTGACGCACGCAGCCAACCGCCGGCAGTCCGGCAGATCCGACAACCACATAGCCCAGTGAGTAATCTTCTTCGACGCGCACTTGCAAGAGGACAATCGATTTGCCGAATAAGGATCGCGGGAGTGCAGGCCCTGTACCGACCGTCCCGCAAGAGCTAGGCGAACTGATCGAGCGATTCTACAGTCAGAAGGTGCGGGCTGCGCCTCGCGATCCGTAAAACACCTCGTCCGCGACTTGGAATGCGTGAGTGACCGGTTCCAATGATATTTGTCGGGGCCGTATCTCGA
Source organism: Vulcanimicrobiia bacterium (assembly GCA_025451135.1). Classification (GTDB taxonomy): domain Bacteria; phylum Vulcanimicrobiota; class Vulcanimicrobiia; order Vulcanimicrobiales; family Vulcanimicrobiaceae; genus JALYSX01. The sequence continues at coordinate 4,640 of JANWKW010000061.1, forward strand.
ACTGAGAGAGGGTCCGTCGCCGTGGCGTCCGCAATGGCCCTCATCTCTGCGATGTTGCGGCCGCCTTAGCGAGCGGGTCGGTTGCTCTTTTTCAACGAATGTTCTCAAGACGGACGGTTCATTCGAGTATGCCGCGACCAGATGGAAAGCGGCCTGCAGATCATGTCTTGAAGGTGTGGACGATCGTGTAATTGACGTGTCCTGGGAACGCCCGGATCTCGATGTCGATCTTCGAGCCGTCGCCTTTCACGTACGAGAACGTGCCGATCCGGCTGTTCGGGTCACCGTTCGACTCGCTCGTCTCGGCTTTCGCTGGAAGGGCGCGCTTGTAGTACTTGTAGACGTCGTCGAACGAGGCGTTCGTCGAGAACGTCACCGAGGTGCCGGTCGGCTTCGAATAGAGCGTCATGGTCATGAGGCCGCCGTTGATCGGTTTGCCGCCGGGATAGACCGGTGCTCCAGCCTGCGCGGCGCCGACCGAGCCGGTGCCGAGGCCGGATTCGCCCTGGTCTGCGAGCCCGATGCCCGTCACTCGGAGCGAGCAGCATGCGAAGAGAACGATGGCCGCAAGAGATGAACGTCGCATAGCATTTCTCCTAGTGGAGGACGCCGAACCCGTAGGTCCAGCCGGTCAGGGTCGAGTGGCGGTACAGGACCGTTCGCGTCTTGCCTTTGAACGCGTAGGTCTGCGTGCCCGCATCGGTCGCGATCATGTGGCGGAGGACGGCCTGGAGTTCGGGGACCTTCAGCGCGTCGTTGAAGATATTCGCCGGATCAGAATGCAGCGCCGTGATGCCGTTCGCATCGATCGCCCAGAAGACCGCGCTCGAACCGA
>JANWKW010000062.1 GCA_025451135.1 Vulcanimicrobiia bacterium
CGCTCCCAAGGCGCGTGCGTTTGATCGCCTCGAGATCGGCGAACAGGTCGGCATCCAGATCGAGCTCTTCCTCACCCTCGGTCTCCTCGACCTCGACCTCGGCGGTCGCTTCGGCTCCCTCGATCGGCCGCTCGGCGCGTTCGGCCAGGTAGCGTTCGCGCGATTCGTCGGCTTCGGACTCGGCCGCGATATCCAGACGCCAGCCCGAGATGCGGGCCGCGAGGCGCACGTTCTGACCTTCGCGTCCGATCGCGAGCGAGAGCTGGTAATCGGGAACGACGACCAGCGCCACGCCGTCGTCTTCGAAGAGCTCGACGCTGATGACCTTGGCCGGCGCCAGCGCGTTCATGATGAACGTCGCAAGGTCGTCGTCCCAACGGATGACGTCGATCTTCTCGCCGCGCAGGTTGTCGCTGACGTTGAGGATGCGGCTGGACTTCGGCCCGATGCACGCGCCGATCGGATCGACCTCTTCGCGGGTGGAACGCACGGCGATCTTGGAACGGCTGCCCGGATCGCGCGCGATCGCCATGATCTCGACGACGCCGTCCTGGATCTCGGGGACCTCGGCCTCGAGCAGCCGCTGCACGAGCCCTTCGGCCGTCCGCGAGAGCACGACCTGCGGACCCTTGACGGCCTTCCGGACGTCGAGCACGTAGGCGCGGATGAAGTCGCCGATGCGGAAGACCTCGTCGGGGACCTGTTCGGAGAGCGGAAGGATGGCTTCGTCCTTGCCCTCGAGTTCGACGTACATGTTGCGCTGTTCGAAGCGCTGCACCTTACCGGTCACCAGGTCGTTCATCTTGCGCGAGTACTTGTTGAAGACGGTGTCCCGTTCGGCCTCGCGGATGCGCTGCACGATCACCTGTTTGGCGGTCTGGGCGGCGATGCGGCCGAAATCCTTGGGGGTCGTCTCCTCGTCGTAGAAGTCGCCGGCCTGGTACTGGCCGCCGGCCTCCTTGGCCGAGATCTCGAGCTTGGGATCGACGACCTCGTCGGCGACGACGCGACGGTGATAGACCTTGTAGTCGCCGGTCTGGCGATCGACCGTGACGATCGCGTTCGCCTCGGCGCCGAAGTGGCGTTTGTACGCGGTGAGCAGCGCCGCTTCCAGCGCTTCGATGAGCATGTCGAAGGGGACGTTGCGCTCCTTCGAGATCATGCGCAGGACGTCGATGAGTTTTTCGTCTGTTACGGTTTCAGCCATGGTTCTTCCGTTCACGTTTGTCGCGAAGTAGGTCGGCGCGCGGATCGTACTCCAGGTTCGCCGACTTGATGGTGGAGATCGGCAGCGGCAGTTCGCCTTGCGGAGTGTCGAGCACGACGTTGGTGCCGACCACGCCGCGCAGGATGCCGCGATGCGTCTTCCCGCCGTTGATGGTGAGGGTGGTCACGACGCGCGCCGCCTTGCCGGCGAAGCGCTCGTAATCTCCAGGCCGCAGCAGCGGACGTTCCAGTCCGGCCGACTCGACCTCGAGCGTGTAGTGTTCCTCGACCGTCTCGAGGGCATCGTTGATGAAACTCGCGATGCGCCCGCACGAACCGACGTCCACGCCGCCCTGGCGATCGATCGTGACCGTGAGCACCGTGCTGCGGCCCCGCCGCTTCGCCGAGTGCGCCACGATCTCGATGTCCTTGAAAGCCGCGTCGTGTTCGATCTGCGCTATCGCCGCTTCATACCCGTCGATAAGATCCGACACGCCGCCCTCTCTGACCGGAGAATCACCCCCGGAGAACACAGAAGCGCGGGACAGACCCACGCTCCTTCGATAACCACAGACAGGATACAATGAAAAGCGAGGAGCCGCAACCCCAACGGGAGCGGCCCCTCGACCTGTCGTCTGTCGGTTCGTCCGATGCGTCGCGCTCATGCCGACTACGTCCGGCGTACGTGAGCGCATCAGGCGCTCTTAGTTTGCGCGACCATCGCGGGCTCTGTGGCCCGGCGGATCTTGCGGTTCCAACCGCCCTCCTTCATCAGTTTCGAGCGTGATCGAATTCTACTCCGATAAACGTCGCAATTCAACTGGCAAGCGCAAAGCTTTTTCGGCCGCCGGGTGAGCCGAGCCGGGAGGTAGGATGCGCCCGCGCGCGGACGTTCGTCGCGGCCCCTCCCGGGCCGCTCCTACTCGCTCGCTTTTTCACAACGACCAAAGGAAACGCCCTCCATGGCTTTTGTGAAAAAATCAAGACGCCTCGCTTAGGGTGCATCCCACCTCCCGGCTCGGCTCACCTGACAACGCTCAGACGCTATGTTTTAGGGCTTGTACGGTCGGAGGTAGTGGGCGGGGCAGATGAAGGTGGCGTTCTCTTGGATGATCGGGGCTGGGGCGTGCTGGCGGCCGCCGGCGATGTTGAAGGGGGCGGGCAGCGGTTCGCGGAGTAGCCAGCCGGTGCAGATGGTGAGCGGTCCCTCTTTGTGCATGGAGGTGACCCACATCTTGACCTTGCGCTCGGTCGTATTGGTGCCCGATTCGTAGATGTAGATGGTTTTGGCGACGATCTCGGGCGGGGGCGTCGGCTCGAGATCGGTCGGGATGGCGCCGACCCCCGGCGCGATGTGGGTCTGTTTCGGCGGGACGCCCGGTCCGGTGGGCAACAGCAGCGCTCGCAGCTTGGCCGAGAGCGCATTGCCGGCGGACGATCCGCCACTCGGCGCGGGACTGGCCGGCGCGGCGGTGGGCCGGACGGTCACCGGCCGGGACGGCCCGGGATGGGAACTGGCCTTTGTGCCGGCTTGCGGTCCGGGCGCGCCGGTGCCCTTGGGGCCCGGGGTCGGCGACGTCCCGCGATTGTTGGCTTGGGCCGGGCCGTTGGTCGGACCGGGGCTGGGAACGCCGGCGTTCTTGGCCGGCGCGACCGAGGCGATCGGGCCGGGCGGCGCGGGGCTGGCCGGCGCAGCGGTGGCCCGGGCGAGGGTGGCCGGTTTGATCGCGGCGGCGGTCGAGGCGGGTGCGGGCGTGTTGGGCGACCGGGTCGGCGGCGCGCTCGGCTGCGGCTTGGCGGTCGGGGCGGAGGTCGGCGCGGCGGTCGGGGCCGGCGACGGCACGGCGGTCGGCGGGACCTTGATGGTGACCGCGATCGCTTGGGCGGTCGGCACGCTGATCGGGACGGCCGGGACCGCCTGCTCGGGCTTCGGTTCGAAGACCTGTTGGGTCGGCTGCGGATTCGGCTGCGCAGAGGACTGCGGGACCGGCTTGGGGTTGGGGCTGGCGTGCGGAACGATCTTGGCCAGCTCGTGGACGTTCTGGGGCTGCCGCTGGGCGGCCGTCTGCGGCGCCGGCGCGTGACGCGGTGTGGGTGCGATGACGGGCGCGTGCGGGATCGGTGGGACGGTCGACGGCGCGGGCGCGGGCTGGGCGGCCACGACTGCGCGGTGCTCGAGCGTGACGATCTCGCCCCCCCGGGTGCTCTCCGAGGCGCCTTCGTTCGAGGAGCTCGACGCGATCGAGAAGAGCAACAGGGCCAGGAGCACGTGGATGATGCACGAGACGACGTAGCTGAGCGAGAGTCGCTCCGGATACTTCCGGTCGCGTGGGTCGCGAGCGTGCATTGGGATGGGGATTGCGCTCATCGGAACGCAGGAGCCTTCTACGCGTGCCGCGCAAGGCAAGCCGCTCATGGAAAAGGTTCTTCAGAAACGCACCAAGATCGTCGCCACGGTCGGCCCCGCCTCGAGCAGCCCCGAGATCATGCGCTCGCTCATCCTGGCGGGCGCGAACGTCTTCCGGCTGAACTTCTCGCACGGCAAGCCGGCCGAGCACGCCGCCGTCATCAAACAGGCGCGCGACATCTCGCGCGAGCTCGGCGTGCACGTGGGCGTGCTGCAAGACCTGCCCGGCCCCAAGGTCCGCACCGGCACGCTGGACGGCGACGCGCCGTTCGTGCTGCTCGAGCGGGGCACGCCGTTCGAGCTGACCACCGATCAGATGCAGGGCACGGCCGAGCGGGTCTCGTGCTCGTATGCGAACCTGCCGCGCGACGTGGCGGTCGGGCATCGCATCTATCTGCAGGACGGCGCGATCACGCTGCGCATCACCGGCAAGACCAAGACCGCCGTGCAGACGACCGTCGAGTTCGGCGGCGAGCTGCGTTCCAAGCAGGGCATCAACTATCCGGACGGCACCCTCGACATCCCGGCCGTCACCGACAAAGATCTGGAATACCTCGCGTTCGGACTCGAGCAGGACGTCGACTTCGTCGCGGTCTCGTTCGTCCGGTCGGCGGCGGATATCAAGAAGGTCAAGAAGTTCATGGCCGAGCGCAAGAAGCACGTGCCGATCTTCGCCAAGATCGAGAAGCACGAAGCGCTCGACGACATCGATGCGATCGTGGCCGAGGCCGACGGCATCATGGTGGCGCGCGGCGACCTCGGCATCGAGATGCCGCTCGAACGCGTCCCGCTCATCCAGAAGCGTTTGATCGCGCTCTGCAACAAGGCGAGCAAACCGGTCGTGACCGCGACCCAGATGCTCGAGAGCATGATCGGTTCGGCCCGCCCGACCCGCGCCGAAGCGGCCGACGTGGCCAACGCCATCATCGACGGTACCGACGCCGTGATGCTCTCCGGCGAGACCGCGCGCGGACAGTATCCGACCGAAGCTGTAAGGGTGATGGCCACCATCGCGCAAGAGATCGAGAAGAGCTACCCGCACGCCGCCTTGCGCGACCGCCGCTTGGAGAACGTCGCGCCGGACGTCGCGAGTTCGATCGCCGAGGCCGCGACCCGCTCGAGCGACGAACTGAACATCCCGTTCATCGCGACCGGCACGACGACGGGCAACACCGCCCATCACATCAGCGCGTTCCGGCCGCGCGCCCGCATCATCGCGCTCACGCCGGCCGAATGGGTGGCCCGCCGCCTCTCGATCGTCTGGGGCACCGAATCGCTCTTGATCGACACCTACTCGAGCATCGACGTGCTGCTCTACATGACCGAGAACAAGATGCAGCAGGCGGGCCTGGTGCAGAGCGGCGACAAGATCGCCTTCACCACCGGCATGCCCGTCGGCTCCGGCGGCACGAATCTGCTGAAGATCCACCAGATCCCCTGACGAAGGCGCGGTGGGTGCGTCACGAACGAGGACGCGCTCTTGACTACGACAGCATCTTGCTGAGGTCGTAGCGCTTGGTCTTCGCCAACAATGGCTTCCAGAGATCGCCGAGCTTCTCGAGGCGCAGCACGACGTTGTCCATGCGGAAATCCTCGATGTCGATGCCGGCTTCGATCTCTTCGAAGGTGACGGGCGTGGAGACGCCGGCGAATTCGTTGGGACGGACGCTGTAGATGCTCGCGAGCGTGCTGCCGAAGCGGTTCTGGTTGTAGTCGACCAGGACGCGACCCTTGGGACGCTTCTCTTTGCGGTAGATCACGGTCAGCAGGTCCGGCGCGTGCTGGGCGAGCGTGTGGGCGATCTCTTTCGAGACGCTCTGGACCTCGGACGAATCGGGCCCGTTCTTGATCGGGATGTAGATGTGGATGCCTTTGGAGCCCGAGGTCTTGGCATAGCACGGCATCTTGAGGGCCTTGAGGCCGTCGCGCACGAGCAACGCCGCCTCGCAGACCGCGTCCCAGGTCGCCGTGCCGGGATCGAGGTCGAAGTGGAGGTAGTCGGGCTGGCGCGGATGATCGCACGTGCCGTACCACTGGTTGAGGTCGATGCAGCCCAGATTGACGATGTAGAGCAGCGACGCCAGGTCGTCGACCATCGGGAACGTGACCGGACCGTCGCTGTGCTCGATCGTGCAGCTCTTGAGCCACTCCGGGTGCGGATCCGGGACGCGCTTCATGAAGAAGAAATCGCCGTCGATGCCGTTGGGATAGCGCTTGAGCACCATCGCCCGGTCCACGATGTGCGGCAAGAGCCACTTCGAGACGC
>JANWKW010000063.1 GCA_025451135.1 Vulcanimicrobiia bacterium
CATTGAGGCGCAGCGCTCTGGTCTGCCTCGTCGCGTTCCTGTGCGGCGCGATCCCGAACGGGAGCGCGAGCGCGAGCGCGCTCGACCAGCAGGCGCGCGCGCTGGCGCTGCTCAACGCCGGCTGCGGCGCGCAGGCGACGCAGCAGGTCGCGGACGCGACGACGCCCGCGCCGACCGCGACGCCGACCGATACGCCGTCGCCCGGGCCGACCGCGACGTTCGCCCCGGTCTCGTCCGGGTTCACGCAGCTCTATTCGACGCCCGTGCCGAGCCCCGGCGCGGCTTCGCCCCCGCCCGTCCCGACCGCGAGCCCCAACGGGAGCGCCGCGGGCGCACCGATCTTCGTGGTGCGGGGCGGACCGACGCCGCCGCCGATCCCGCCGGCAGGCAGCGCGCCGTCCCCGCCCGCCGCCGTTCCGACCGGCACGCCGACGCTCGCACCCGGCATGGTGGCGATCATCTCCGACCAGGTCGTCGGCAACACCAAACAGGGAAGTCCGGGCGATGCCATCGGCAACGTCCATATCCTCTACAACAACGGCGAACTGGTCGGCGATCGCGCCCACTTCGACGGCCTGCGCACGGTGACGATGACCGGCCACCCGTACCTGATCAATCGCGCGCGCGACTCGGTGCTCTCCGGCGACACGATCGTCTTCGATACGGTCGACCAGACCGCCGTCCTCTCCGGCGGCGTCGGCACGAGCAATCAAGGCGTCGAGCGCGGTCTGGTCCACTTCGCCGCCAAAGAGCTCCACACCGATCCCGACGGCATCGGGCACGGCACCAAAGCGTTCCTCTCCACCTGCGAGAACGCGCGGGCCGGCTACCACCTGACCGGCAAGACGCTCACGTACTATCCGGGCGATAAGATCGTGATCAGCAGCGTCGTGCTGTGGCTGGGCGCCGCCGCCGTCTTCTGGCTCCCGCGGGTCGTCATCCCGCTGCGCACGATCGACGACGAGACGCGCCGTCCGTCGTTCTTCCCCGAGATGGGCTACGATCAGTACCAGGGCTTCTACGTCAAGATGAAGCTCGGCTTCGGCAAGGACCAGTACTACTACGGCTACTATCGCGTCGAGTACTTCACCAAGGTGGGCCTCGGCCTCGGGTACGTCGGGTTCTACACCAAGAAGAACGGCCGGCGCAGCGCCCAGGTCAACTACTACGGCATCCGCGACCGGCGCACGCAGACGTCGACGCACAACCTGACGGTCAACGAGACCGAGAACTTCTCGAGCGCTCTGCGCGCCAACACCAGCTTCAACTACACGAGCGCGTACGGAGCGATCACCAACCTCCCCACGTCGACCAGCTTCACCGAGTCGGTGAACCGCACCGGGGCGCGGTCGTCGCAGAACTACACGTTCAGCCGCAACGCCACCGGCACGCAGTCGAGCAGCGATCAGTTCGGCTTCACCGATCAGCGCCAGCTGCGGACCAATCTCACGCAGTCCGAGACGTTCTCGCTCTCGACCTCCAGCAATTCGTTCGGCGGCGTCTCCCAGACGGTCTCGAGCGCGCACGTCAACACGCTCACGTCGCTCAACACCGCGGGCGCGAGCTACGTCCTGACGTTCGACAAGTCGTTCACCCAATCGCCGAGCGGCGAATACAAGCTGCCCGAGCTGCACATCCACCCGAACTCGTTCCTGAAGAACCTCGGCGTGCCGTTCACCGCCGATTTCATCGTCGGCGAGTACAGCGAGCCGCAGAACCGCTTCGCGACCCAGCGCGCGCTGATGTCGTTCGGGACGGGGCCGATCCTGTATCGCGTCTTCGGCAGCATGTTCAGCGCCCAGGCCACGCTCAATCAGTACGTCTACGGAACGGGCGACCTCAAGGCCGGCATCACCCAGCACATGACGCTCATGACGCCGGTCGGCGGCCACTTCCTCAACTCGATCCAGTACGACGAATCGCAGTACGCCGGTCCGGCCTTCGTCCCGTTCCAGTTCATGGACACGCAGCCGTCGACCAACACCAAACGCGCGTCGGACATCATGCAGTTCTTCAATCAGGACTACTACAATCTCTCGATCTCCGCGAGCACGAACTTCGCTGCGGCCGCCCAGCCGATCGGCTATCTGCTCTCCGCGCGTCCGACCTCGCGATCCGTCCTGCTCTTCCAGGGAGCGCTCACGCCGGGCTCCGGATTCAGCCAGTCGAACATCCAGTTCGCCACGCCGCTGGGCCGCGACATGACCCTGCAGTTCGCCGGGAACATCGATTGGAAGCGCCAGCGGAGCTGGCTGATCAACAAGAGCATCTACCTGAGCAAGATCATCGGCGACTGCTACCAACTGCAGATGCAGTACAATCAGGACGCCAAGACCGTCAACGTCACGCTCAGCATCCTGGCGTTCCCGTCGCGCTCGCTCGGCCTGGGCATCGGCGGCCCGGTCGGCTCGATCATCCCGGGCTCGTTCAACCCCTAGGCCGGCTCGTTACGGCGCGTTGGTGATATCCGCGCCCGTGATCTGCGCCGAAGCGGGCGTGATCGAAGGCAGGGCGCTGGCGTTCCGGGTCAACTCGAACGACGTGGTTACGTCGAACGGAACCGAGAACTGCTGATCCTGAGCGCCCGCGCCGATCAGGGAGAACGCGTCGAGCGTGGTGCTGCCGGCGGACGTGAAGTAGTTCCAATACCAGACGTTCGAGAAGTTCGGCGGGATCGTCGGCGCGAGCGTGGGCGAGCTGACCGGCGTCGGCGACGGGGTCGCGCCGGCGGGCGTGGGTGTCGGCGTCGGCGAGGGCGTGGGCGTGGCCGAGGCGGTCGGGGTGGCCGAAGGCGAGGCCGACGGACTGCTGGTCTGGATGCCGTTGAAGATGCGGCGGTCGATCGTCAGCGTGAACTCGGTGCCCTGGCCGTTGGAGTTGGGATTGAGGATCAGCTGGCTCGGGAAGAAGCCGGTGACCGGCCGGACGTCGACCGGGCCGGTCTGGCCGCCGACCACAGTCGTGACGTATTGCCAGAGGGTCGGGGCGACGGTTCCGTTCACCCCGGCGCCGCCCACGTCGATGCGAAACGAGTAATCCAAGTAGTTGCGGCCGATATTGCCATTGGGGGCATAAGGTGTCACGCCCGTCCCGGACGTATTAAGGACGACACTGTAGGTGACGTGCGCGAAGTCGAGCGGCGCCGCCGTGCGAAACTTGAATTGGATGAAGCCGGAGCTCAATCCACCGGGCCCGACCCCAGCCCGATCCGGGGTCACCTGACGTCCGCACGCGGAGACGATCAGCGCCGTCGCGAGAACCAAGAGACTGAGCTTACGAATCATTCCAACCTCGGTGCGCGTACGCGACGCGATCGTCGCTGCCTGTGCGGGGACGGTCCTGGCGCTCGCGTTTCCGAAGGTCGGAGCGGCGTGGTGCGCGCCTGTGGGGGCGGCGGCGCTGTTCTGGATGTGGCGAGACGCATCCTGGAAACGCGCGTTCGGGCTCGGTTGGTTCGCGGGCCTGGTGTTCTTCTCGATCGCGTGTTCGTGGGCCGGGTATACGGTCGGCCCCTATCTCGGCTGGTTCGCGCCCGGAGTGGTCCTGCTGCCGGCCGCCTATTTGGGCCTGTTCTTCGGCGCCGCGGGGGCCGCTACGGCGTGGGCGGTGCGGCGCGCGCCGCGTTGGGCCGGCCCGCTCGTTTTCGGGGCCGCCTTCGCGTTCTTCGAATGGCTCCGTTCGATCGGCACCTTCGGCGTGCCGTTCGGCGAACTCGGAACCGCGCAGGTCGGCACGCCGCTCGCGCCGCTGGCCGCCTACGCCGGCACGTTAGGCGTTACGTTCGCGGTGTGCGTGCTGGGCGGCGCGCTCGCCGACGGGCTGCTCCGACGGGCGTGGAAGCCGCTCGCGGCGCACGCGCTCGCGATCGCGGCGACCTGCGCGCTCGCCTGGGCGTTCTGGCCAGCGCGTTTCGCCGCGCCCGCGACCGTCCGGGTGGCGGCGGTGCAAGGCGACATCGCGCAGTCGCTCAAGTGGACGGCAAGCTCGGTCGTCGTGGCGATCGACCGTTACGAGGCGCAGACGCGCGCGCTCGCCCCGTTCCATCCGCAGCTGGTGGTGTGGCCGGAGACGGCGGTCGCCGAATGGCTGAACCGCGATCCGCGCACGATGACGCGTCTGGCCGGTCTCTCGCGCGACCTGCAGACGACGCTGGTGGTCGGGGCGCAGCGCGCCGAGCCGCCGAACGCGATCTACAACTCGCTCTACATCTTCGATCGCGGGGATCTCGCCGGCGTCTACGACAAGCGGCAGATGGTGCCGGTCGTCGAGACGATGCCGCCGTTCCTGGCGTGGCTGCCGTACGTCGGCGAACTCGGCGGCGGCGCCATGAGCGCGGGCACGCGCGATGCGGTCTATCCGGCCGGCGGTCTGATCTTCGCACCGCTGATCTGTTGGGAGACGGGCTTCGCCGACGTCGCGCACGCGCAGGTCCGGGCCGGCGCGCAGGTGCTGGTGGTGGCGACCGACGACGCGTGGTTCGGAGACACCGCCGGGCCGCCGATGCACGCCCAGATCTCGCAGATGACGGCGATCGAGAACGGGATGTGGCTGGTCCGCGCCGCATCCACGGGGGTGAGCGGTATCATCGCCCCCGACGGCAGCTACGCGGCACGCGCCGATATGGACGCGCAGGCGGTCGTCCGCGGCACGATCGGGCTGCCGCCCGGCTCGCCGTTCGCGCGCACCGGCCCGCTCCCGGTGGCCGTGCTGATGGCGCTGCTCTACGCGGGACTCAGCCGGCGGAGACGCCCCGATGCGTGAGCTGCCGTGGAAGAAGATCTGGATCGGGATCGGGATCGCGTTCGGGGTGTTCCTGATCGGCGGCATCGTGCTGGCCGGTCGCGACGTGCCCGCCCTGCCGCCCCTGCAAGCGCCGATGGTCTTCAACGGCGGCCACTTCACCAACTCGCGCACCAGCACCAAGTCGTGGTCGTTCGACTACGATCGCGCCCAGCTCTCGCCGGACCAGACCTACGGCACGATCGACGGCGTCCATCACGGCGTCATCTTCCGGCACGGCCGGCCGTACCTCACCATGTCGGCCGAGCACATCACGCTCAATACCCAGACGCTCAACTTCACCGCGACCGGGAAGGTCCATATCGCGCGCGTCGGAACCGGGCAGGCGACGACCTTCGACACCGACCTGGTCGATTGGAACAACGCGACCAAGCTGCTCCACATGCCGCATCCCTCGTACATCCATACCGGCGATCGGACGCTCAAGGTCGCGTCGATCGTCGTCGACCTGACCAAGGATGAAGTCCAGACGGGAACCATCGATGGCGACAGCTCCGCACCGTGATCTGCTCGCGTGCGCGTTCGCGCTGGCGCTGGCCGCGTGCTCGAACGCGCCGGCACCCGCGCCGACCGCGTCGCCCGACGGGCCGCGCACCCCGGACGCAAGCGCGGCCGGCTTGCTGCTCGACCAGCGCGGCGTCGCGATGCCGCTCGCGAAGGCCGTGCGGGAGATCGCGTTCCGCGCGTATCTGCCGCCCGTCCGGTACATCGCGGTCGCGGTGATCCCGCCGCTCGGCAACGACGACAGCGCCGCGAATCGCGGCATCGCCTTCGAATACGGGCGTCGCGGCGCCGCGTTCATCCTCTCGGAGTGGCCGCGACAGGGCTTCCACATCGCCGTCGGCGG
>JANWKW010000064.1 GCA_025451135.1 Vulcanimicrobiia bacterium
GAGCAGCATCGCGACCACGATCAGCGCGGCGTCGAGCAGCGCCTGCCAGAGCGTCTGATGGAAGTGGAGCGTGCCGAGCCCCGGCGGGTAACCCTCGGCGCCCATCATGACCCAGAAGATCGCGTTGCGCGCGAGGGTCGCGAGCGCCGCCGTCGCGGCCGCGAGCGGTAGCGAATCCGCGAAGAAGTTGCCGGAGACCAGACCGACGGTCGCGGCCACCACCGTCGTCGAGACCGTCCACGACCCGCCGGTCCCGGTCGCCAGCAGATCCTCGCACAGGCCGGCGGCCAGGCCGAAGATCGCGGCGCGTCGCGCGTCGACGCGGATGCCGTACCAGACGACCGCCACCAGGATCGCGCTCGGCACCGCCTCGCGGAACGTCAGCAGGTGGGCCACCGTCATCTGGAAGACCAGCGCGACCAGCAGGATCAGCCCGGCGTGCCACCAGGCCGGCCCGACGTACCGGGTCTCGGGAGCGACGCTACTTCGCGACGACGACAACACGATCGATCGCTCCGAGATTGACCGCGGGTTTGAGGATGGCGGTCTGGTAGAGGGCCGCGTCGCCGCGTTCGATCGCACCGACCGTGCCGATCACGGCGCCGGAGTGGAACGAGCGCGCTTCGCCGGTCACGATCACGTCGCCGACCTTGAGCGGCGCGTCCTGCGAGACGTATTCCATGCGCACGCTCGTCAGATTGCCGCGCGCGATCCCCCACCAGCGCCCGCGCCGCACGACCGCCGGCAGGCGCGAGGTGTAGTCGGTGATCAGCAGCACGTGGCTGGTCAGCGGCGCGACGTCGGCCACGATGCCGACCACGCCGCCGGCCGCGAGCACGCCGTCGTCCTTCTTGACGCCGGCTTGGGAGCCGCGGTCGATCGTGATGGAGCGGGATTCGTTCTCGGGCGGGAACCCGATCGCGCGGGCGGCGATCGCGTTCGGATAGGTGGCGATCGCGGGCTGGAGGGCCGCGTCCTGCTTGTAAGCCTCGATCAGCTCGCGCAGCCGCGCGTTCTCCGCCGCCAGGTCGGCGTTGCGCGCGGTCAGGTCGCGATTGGCGCCGCTGAGGTGCGGAAGGTCGAGCAGGGTGGCGGCCGCGCCGCCGACGCCGCCCGAGACGGCGCTCGAGGTGTTCTGCATGGTCGCGAGGATGCTCGAACCGACGGCGGTGAGCGGACTGGTGGTGCCGTTGCGCGCGGCGGTGATCTGGAGCAGCGCGATGAGCGCGGCCACGATAATCACCCCGATTACCGCGAAGAGTTTGTGCTCGTCACGATACGTCACTTCGCGGCGCGGTTCGCCGTCGGAGGGACGAAACCCAACCTGCGGAGCGCTCGGACAAATCCGCCCAGCGGGAAGCCCATGACCGTGTAGAAGTCGCCGTCGATCCCGGCCACCAGCGCCGCGGCGCGGCCTTGGATCCCGTAGGCGCCGGCCTTGTCCATCGGTTCGCCGGTCGCGACGTACGCCGCGATCTCGTCGGGGCGCAGGTCGTGGAATCTGACGCGGGTCGTCTCGGCGGCTTCGAGCGGCGCCTCGATCCCGGGCAGCGCGACCGCGTAGGCGGTATGCACCAGATGTTCGCGACCGGAGAGCGATTCGAGCATGCGCGCCGCCTCGGCCGCATCGCGCGGTTTTCCGAGCGCCTCGCCGTCGAGATCGACGACGGTATCGGCGGCGACCGTGGCCGCGCCGTCGACGCGCGCGACGCTCGCGAGCTTTTCGCGCGCGTGCGAGACGGCGAGTTCGCGCGGCGAGAGATGCGGCATCGGCGGCTCGTGGTAGCCGCTCGGCGCGACGGTCACGTCGAATCCGAGCGATCGCAGCAGCTCCAACCGCCGCGGCGACCCGCTCGCGAGCACGATGCGGTCGAGGACGATCACTGGTAGGTCTTGCCGCCGACCGTGACCCAGCCGCCGGGGTGGCGGCCGCGCGGATCGCGATGCGTCCAGTGGATCACGCCGCCGGACGCGTAGTATTCGTATTCGCCGCGCATCGCGACGTCGTCGCGCGGCCGCACCGGCACGACGCCGGTGAAATCCGTGTTGGCCTCGACCCGGACGGTCACGCCGCACGGCTTCAGGCGCACCAGGAATCCGGTGTGCGGGCTCTGCACGCCGGGCTGCGTCCCGAGCACGCGGGTCACCGTGCCTTCGGCCTCCACTTCGACGTGCGAGCGCTGCTGCGCGTACGCGTCGCAGACCGCCGCATTGTCGATCGGTCCGGCGGGGCCGCATCCGGCGAACGCGAGCAGCGCGAGCGCTGCCAGACTACGCTTGCGGATTGCCATACAGGTCGTGCGCCTCGATGTAGCGCCAGACCGCATCGGGCACCAAGTAACGCACGCTGCGGCCCTGCGCGAGCAAGGTGCGGAGGAGGGTGGCGGATTCGGGAAGCTCGGGCAGGTTGAGCGTGCTGATCTTCTCGCGCAGGTTCGTCGGCACGGCGGCGATCACGCGCTGCAGCGCGTCGGCGCGGACGCCCGCCCGCGGCGCGATCACGAACCGTTCGAGAAGCTCGAGCACGTCGTCGAACCGCCGCCACTCGTTGTTGACGACCGAATCGGCGCCGATCAGGAACGTCAGCGTCGCGTCCGGATACTTGGCGCGGATGCGCGGCAGCAGGTCGGCGGTGAAGCCGCTCGCGTCCGGCGCGAGATCGCTCTCGTCCAGCGCGAAGCCGGGATTCTCGGCGATCGCGCCGAGGATCATCGCGCACCGGTGGGCCGGGCTCGCCTGCGCCTGGCTGCGATAGTGCTGGTTGTTGGTCGGCACGAACAGCACGCGGTCGAGCCCTTCGAGCAGCCGCGCCGACTCCGCGACGAACAGATGCGCGTTATGGATCGGATCGAAGGTGCCGCCGAAGACCCCGATCCTCACGAGTACGAGAACTCGAAGTCGGAGATGCGGACGGAGTCGCCCTCTTGCGCGCCCATCTCGCGGAGCTTCTTCTCCACGCCGAGCTTGTTGAGGATCCGTTCGAAGCGCGCCAAGCCTTCGTCGGAATCGAAGTCGGTCATCGCCGCGAGCCGCTCGACGCGCGCGCCGCGGATCACGAACGTCCCGTCCTCGTCGCGTTCGATCGTGAACGCGTTCTTGGGCGCGAGCGCGATGTGCGCGGGCGGCTGATCGGCCAACGCCGGCAGGGGCGTCTCGGCGATCGCCTTGGCCATCGCGTAGACCAGCTCGCTCACGCCTTCGCCGGTGGCGGCGCTGATGCCGCGGATCTCGGGGAATTGCGCGCGCAGATCTTCCAGCCGCTCGCGCGCGTCGGGCAGGTCGAGTTTGCTGACCACGAGCATGGTCGGCTTCTGCGGGAGCTTCGGATTCCACGCGCCCAGCTCGGCCTCGATGACGGTCTTGTCGTGCAGGATCTCGTCGAGCGACTTGGCTCCGTCGAGCATGTGCACGAGCACGCGCGTCCGTTCGACGTGGCGCAGGAACTGATCGCCCAGGCCGGCGCCTTCGTGCGCGCCTTCGATCAGGCCGGGGACGTCGACCGCGACGAACGACTCTTCGTCCGAGACGCGGACCACGCCCAGCTGCGGTTCGATGGTGGTGAACGGATAGTCGGCGATCTTCGGGCGGGCCGCCGAGATGACCGAGAGCAGGGTCGACTTCCCGGCGTTCGGTACGCCGACGATGCCCGCGTCGGCCAGCAAGCGCAGTTCCAGCCGGAGGCCGCAGGTCTCGGCCGGTTCGCCCTTCTCGGCGAAGTGCGGCGCCTGGCGCTTGGGGGTGGCGAAATGCTGGTTGCCCAATCCGCCGCGGCCGCCCTTGGCGACCAGGACGCGAGCGCCCGGCTCGGCCAGATCGGCCAGGAACGCCTCGGTCTGGCCCTCGGCGGTGCGGTAGACCAGGGTCCCGACCGGGACCGGGACGATCAGGTCCTTGCCGCTCGGGCCGGACTTGCGGGCGCCGCCGCCGGCCTTGCCGGCCTCGGCCGCGAAGTGGCGCTTGAAGCGGAACTCGACCAGGGTCGAGAGCGCGGTGGTGGCCTCGACGTAGACCGAGCCGCCCGCTCCGCCGTCGCCGCCGGCCGGGCCGCCCATGTCGACGTATTTCTCGCGGCGCCACGCGACGATGCCGTCGCCGCCGTTGCCGGCCGCGACCGTGATCGAGACCTCGTCGATGAACTTCATGCCGATGGGGGCCTTCGCCGAAATAGAAACGGGGGCCTGACGGCCCCCGTAAACCTGTGGTCCCGCGGTTGCCTAGGCGACGGCGCGGACGTTGATTTGCTGCTTGTTGCGGCGGGTCGTGAACTCCACCGTGCCTTCGATCAGCGCGAAGAGCGTGTGGTCCTTACCCATGCCGACGTTCTCGCCGGGGTAGAACTTGGTCCCGCGCTGGCGGATAAGGATGTTGCCCGCGATGACGCGTTCGCCGCCGAAGCGCTTGACGCCGAGGCGCTGAGCGTTCGAGTCGCGACCGTTGCGGGTGGAGCCGGCGCCCTTTTTGGACGCGAAGAGTTGAAGATCAAACCGGAACATAGCCCGGGGAGTATATCAGGGCCCGCCCCGCGCGTCAAACGACTTTTCGTGGGTATACGCGTGGTTAAGCTCCCGTTATAGGTCCCAAGGGTTCAAGGAATGACCCGGGCCTCGTCCAGAACGCGCATCTACGGCAGCGCGAAAGGATTGCCTACTCTTGGTCCTCGACCCTACCGTCCCGATCGCCCCCCCGTCCCCCAGGCTCTCGCCCCGCGTCCTGGCGGTGGTGCTCAATTGGAACCGGACCGACCATACCGTTGAGTGCGTCGAGAGTCTCCTCAACGTCGAATACCCCTCCCTCGATGTCGCCGTCTGCGACAATGCCTCGGAGGACGTCGACCGCCTGGCCGAGCGCCTGGTCGCGACCGGGGTCCGGGATGCCGGGCAGATCCGCCCGGTCCGCGTGGCTAGACTGGACCGCGCTGCCGCGGTCGACGGAGGTACCCCGGACGATGCCTCGGCGGACGTGCTGCTGATCCAGACGGGCGGGAACTTCGGCTATGCCGGCGGCAACAACGTCGGCCTGCGCTACGCGCTCGCGCGCGACTATGACTACGTCTGGGTCCTCAACAACGACACCGTGGTCGCCCCCGACGCGCTCGACGCGCTGGTCGGTCTGCTCTCGCGCTATCCGCAGCTCGGGATCGTGGGGTCGACCCACTTCCAATACGAATCGCCGCGGATGCACCTCTCGCTCGGCGGCGGCCCGTACAACAACTGGTTCGGGATCGACACGCCCTACCACCGGCTGCCGAAAGATCCGATCGCGCAGCTGCGCGTGGAGCACGTGCTCGGCGCCAGCATGCTGGTCCGGGTCGAGGCGATCCGCGA
>JANWKW010000065.1 GCA_025451135.1 Vulcanimicrobiia bacterium
GAATGCCGGGTCGGGCGGCGCCGGCGGAACGACCGCGCGCGCAAAGCCGGCGCCGCGCGTCGCGACGCGGACGGCCAACGCCCGCAGCAGCAGATCGGCGACCGCGCCGTTCGCGGTCGGGAACGCTCCGACGCGCAGATGCTGCGGGAACTGCCGCAGCGAGGGCAGGGTCGCGCGCGCGTCGGCGGCCAGCGGATTGACGTCTTCGCCCGTCGCGAGTTCGGGCGCGTAGGTGGCGGCCGCGACGTTCCACGAGAACTCGACCTGGCGGATCAGCTCGTCGAGCCAGCCCGGCTGCAGCATCGCGCGCGCGTCGACGATCGCCAGATAGCGATCGCCCCGCACCTCCATCTCGGTGCGGATCGCGGCCACCGCGTCCTCGTCGGCCGCGCGCAGGATCCGGGCGACCGGCGCTCTGTTCTCCGCCAGCGCCGCCGGCTGCGGCAGATCGAGCGGCCCGTGGAGCAGGATCGTGGTCGCAGGGACCACGATCGACTCGAACGTGTGCGTGCGCTGGGAGTAGCGCACTTCGCGACGGACCGTCCCGCGCGCGATCCGGTGGATGTTCGCGTCGAAGACGGCCTTGTCGTTCCAGCGGCCGTTCAGACGGTCGATGTTGTACGAGACCTTGCGAAAGCGCTGCGGGCCGGATTGCGATTCGAAGTGCGTCAGCACGGCGGCCGGTTCGTAGACGATCCGCAGGCCGCGCTCGGCCACCTTGAAGCAGTAGTCGACGTCTTCGTAGCCGTTCCAGAAGCCCTCGTCGAGACCGCCCAGTTCCGCGTAGAGCGCGCGCGGCGTGACCAGGCACGCGCCGGTCACCGTGCGGAAGTCGGCCCGCACGTTGACGGCGGGATGGTTGCCGGCGACGTTGTAGAGATCGTGGAACGCGCCGAATCCCGCCGAGCCGAACCGGAACGGCTGGGTGACGACGCCCGCGTGCTGGATGGTTCCCGACGGGAACAGCAGCTTCGCGCCGACGATGCCGACGCCGGGCTCGCGCGCGCGCGCCAGCATGGCGGCCAGCCATCCCGGCTTCGCGACCGTGTCGTTGTTGAGCAGCACGAGATACTCGCCGCGCGCCATCCGCGCGCCCTGATTGTTCGCGCCCGAGAAGCCGAGGTTGACGTCGTTGCGCACGACCGTCACCCACGGGTATTCCTCGAGCATCGCCGGCGTCTCGTCCGACGAGGCGTTGTCGATGACGATGATCTCGCCTTCGCCCGCGCCGCGCAGGGTCGGCCGGATCGTCTCGAGGCATTGCTTGGTGAGCGCGGCCTTGTTGAAGACCGGCATGACGATCGTGTAGTCCACGCCGCCTACGCCAGCGCCCGCTCGGCGACGCGGCGCGCATCCTCGACCCGGCCAAGGCGCAGGTAGAGACTCGCCAACTCCACCGCCGGCCGCTCGCCGCCCGTCTCGGACGCGGCGGTCAGCGCCGCCAACGCCTCGTCAGTGCGGCCGGCGCCTTCGAGCAGCGCGGCGCGAAGCAGCACCGCGTCGAGTTGACCGGGGTCCGCGGCCAGCGCCGCGTCGATCGCGTCGAGCGCTTCGCCGGGACGGCCCAGATCGCGCAGCACGACCGCGCGCAGATAGACCGCCTTCGCGTAGGCCTCCGGGCTGCCCGGGCCGATCGCGTCGAGATGCGCGAGCGCTTCGTCGCGCCGGTCCGCGTTGATCGCGCAGATGGCCGCGTTGTAGCGCAGCAGCGGATCGTCGGGCGCGAGGTCGAGGCCGCGCGACGCGATCGCCGATCCATCGACGAAACGCCCGGTCGCGATCGCGCGATAGGAACGGCGCAGATGGTCTTCGGGCGTCTCGGGTTCGACCGCGTCCTCGCGCTCGAACAGCGCCGCGAGCGCGCCCTCGTCGCCGACTTCGCGATAATACGCTTCGAGCGGATTGAGCGCTTCGGCCGCGCCCGGAGCGATGGCGGCCGCCATCTCCAGGAAGCGGTGGGCGTTGGGCCAGTGGTTCTTCTGCGTGACGGCTGCGGCGGCCACCAGGAAGCTGACCGCGACCCGCTTCGTCAGGCGCGGGTAGCCGCGCTCGATCGCGTCGACCGCGAGCGCGTCCTTGCCGCGCCGCAGGAGGAAGTTGATGTAGTGCAGTCCCGCCTGGTCGTTGGCGAAATCCGCCCAGACCGTGCGCAGCGCCTCTTCGGCTTCGTCGTCGCGACCCAGACGCTCGAGCGCGCGCGCGCGATTGAGCCGCAGCGCCTGGACGGCCGGACGATTGGCCAGACCGCGGTCGAACCACTCGATCGCCTTGAGGTCGTCCCCTTGCGCGACGTAGGTGGCGCCGATCTCGCTGTGCGCCTTCCAGACCGGCACTTCGTCGTCGACCACGAACTGCAGGTGCCGATAAGCTCCGTCATCGATCGCCGCCTCGAACGCGGCCCGCGCTTCGTCGTACTGCTTGAGCGCGACCAGCGCCTTGCCGAGCGCGAAGTGCGCGTTGGCGTAGCGCGGCGAGAACGTCAGGCACTCCTCGGCGATCGCGCGGCCTTTCTCGGGAAGGCCCAGCCGCTCGGTATAGAGATCGGCCAGCGTCGCGAGGCCGTTGGGGATGAAACCGCGCGCCGTGGAGCCGTTGATCTCGCGCATCGTCTCGAAGCCCTCGCGCGCCTTCGCGTCGTCGCGCATGAGGTAGGCCGTCATGCCCAGGTTGAACCAGTGGAACGGATCCTCCGGCTCGCGCTCGATCTGGCCCTCGATGATATCGAGATTGCGCCGCGCCTTGTTCCGTTCGGCGACGATCTCCGCCAGATAGCCGTGATGCATGATCGCGATCGGCGAGTGGACCGCGCTGATGCCGATCGGGTTGTCGTCGATCGAGACGAACTCGTGGACCGCCCCGCGATACCGCAGCTGCGCGTCGTTGGGGAAGATGCGCACCAGCGCGTGCGACATCGAGCCGGTCCCGGCGTAGTCGTCGGCGGCGTTGTTGCAGCGGATCCAGACGCCCACGTGGTGGGCCGGCGCGTCGCGCAGTTCGCGCAGCGCGGCGTGCGATTCCGGCAGCAGTTCTTCATCGGCGTCGAGCTGGAAGACCCAGCGCCGGGTCGCCATCTCGAGCGCGCGGTCGCGCGCCCAGCCGAAGTCGTTGCGCCAGGCGTGCTCCTCGATGTTGGCGCCGTAGGATCGGGCGATCTCGATCGTGCGGTCGGTCGAGCCCGTATCGACGATGCAGATCTCGTCGACGAAGTCCTTGACGCTCTCGAGGCACTGCGCGAGGAAGCGCTCCTCGTTCTTGACGATCATGCAGAGCGAGATGCCGGCCGGCTTCTGCGGATGGCCGGGCGGGGGGACGGGAAGACCGAACGGCGGCGGAGCGCCCGCGCGGCGCGCGGCGGCCGGGCCGCCGGAGACCGGGGCCGTGGGCGTGACGCGGCGAGAGACGACCCGTACAGGCATCCTCTTCATCTTCGGCATCCCCGCCCCTCATCCTGAGCCCGCACAATTGAAAAGAGAGCCCGCCGTGGCGGGCTCTCTTCTTCGTGTTGGTCTGGACGTTCCGGGGTTAGCGGAAGAGGCCGATGACCGACTGCGCGTTGGAGTTGGACTGAGCCAAGACCGACGTGCCGACCTGGACCAAGATCTGGAGCTTGGTGAACTGGGTCGTCTCCTGGCCGACGTTGAGATCGCGGATCTGCGATTCCGACGCCTGCAGGTTGACGGCTGCGATGTTGTCGTTGTTCGCATCTTCGTTGAGGCGGACGATGACGGCACCGAGGTTCGCGCGCTGGTTGAGCAGGCGTTCCAGGGCGTTGTCGATCTGGCCGATCGCGTCTTCCGCACCCAGCGACGGGTTGCTCGAGGACGAGAGCGCCAGGTTGATGCTCGACACGCGCAGCGTCTGCGTGTTGGTCGCTTCGAAGCCGATCTGGATCGTGTCGCCTTCGTTCGCGCCCGACTGGAAGTTGAACGCCGGGTTGTTCGGGTTGGTGAGGGCAGCCGTGTTCTGGCTGATCTTCACGTATGCCGTCGTGCCGACATCCGCCGAGGTGATGTTGCCGATCGTGAGACCGACGTTGTCGAACTCGCCCGTGACTCCGCCCGCGCCCAAGAGCGTCGTGGAGACCGAGACGTAGCCGCTGTTCGAGGCGACGAACGTCTCCTGAACCGCGATCGACGCGCCGGTGTTGATGACCTGGAGTTCGATCGTGCCGTCGACCGTGCCGGTTCCACCGGTGGCGTCGCCTTGGAAGCCGTTGGCGGTCGTGTTGAACGTGGCGCCGGTGGCGACCGTCGCGACCAGGAAGCCGCTGTTGCCGGCGATGGCCGGGTTGCTGCTCGACAACGCCGCGTTGGCGGTGACGTTGACGAACGCGCTCTTCTCGGCGACGAAGCCGGCGTGGCTGCCGTCGAGGAGGGGCTGGCCGTTGAACGACGTGTTCTGCGAGATGCGGTTGACTTCCAGCAGCAACTGGGAGACTTCCGCCTGCAGGTTGGAACGATCCGAGCTCGAGTTGATATCGCTCGACGCTTCCACAGCCAGGCTGCGGATGCGCTGAAGGATGTCGGTCGTGGTCTGGAGCGCGCCTTCCGCGACCTGGGCCGCGTTGTTGGCGGTTTGGACGTTCTGGACCGCGGTGTTGAAGCCGTCGACCTGCGTCTGCAGGTTGGTGGCGATCGCGAGGCCCGACGGGTCATCCGCTGCGGTGTTGATGCGCAGGCCGGACGAGAGGCGGGTGGTGGCGGTCTTGAGGGCGTCCTGGTTCTTATCTAGGTTGTACTGGACGTTGTTGGCCAACAGATTGTTGGCGATCGAGAGACCTGAAGACATGTGTATTTTCCTCCATGAACGCGCTATGCGCGAGACTAGTCTGGGGAGACGTCCTGTCCCCTTACAGCTTTATTATCGGCCTTTGCAGGGGTAACTTTAGTGGACGCGGGTTACCGTTTCTGGGTCGGTTTCCGAGGCTGTAAGGTCGCCTTTCCGGCTTCGACCTTTTCGGCCGGGACCGGAGCGGCGGCGGCACTCTGGTTGGTCCGCTGGATCTCTTCGTAGATCTCCGAGCGGTGGACCGGAATGTCCCGGGGCGCCTCGATGCCGAGCTTGACCTGATCCCGGTCGACGGCGACCACCACGATTCGGACGTTGTCGCCGACCATGATGGACTGGTTGATCTTCCGGCTCAGAACGAGCATGGCGTTGGTGCCCTCCTTGGCTGCTAGGTGCACCCTCCTTAGACGAGGAGGGGGGGATTTACTGCGAAGACGTCGCCGCAGCGGCGCCTCCGACGGCCTCTCCCGAGGCCTTCCGGGGTACCGCTTCTTTCATCGAGTACCCGGAATTCTCCAACATGACCTGGCGCGCTTGGCGCGTCCGCAGGTTGACCACGATCGGCGCCATCAAGTTCATGGTCATCTCTTCCGCATCGGCGGTGGCGACCATGACGCACAGCAGGGTGAACTCGCCCGGATCGGCGATCTCCAGGGCCGCGACCGCGTAGGCCGGCAGCTTGGGATCGTAGCTCTCGAAGACCATGTACGGGTCGCAGGTCGGGATCGCGACCTTGAGGTCGTCGAGGCTCTGGAGCCAGACGAAGTTCGGCTGGGTCGGCAAGTTCAGGGCCAGCCAGTGGCGCAGGGCCGGGAAGCCCGGCAGTCCCCACGGGAACCGGAAGACCTCTTCTTCGGCATACGTGAAGCTGCCGAACCGGGGCAGTTCGACCGTGGTCGTTGCCGGCGTGATGTCCATCGCTGCGCTCATCCCTTCGTTATCCTTTTACCTTTATCGACTTAGCCGAGGTAGTCGAAGAGGTGCTTCGACTCCAACTTGGTGGTGGTTCCGTAGGCCGCCTGCAGCGCCGTCTGGGTCTGCGAGAACTGCGTCATCACCTTTGCAATATCGGCATCCTCGATGCCCGACTGCACGGCGGTATTGTTAAGTACCTGCGAACTCTGCAGGCTCGCGACGGTGGAGAGGTTCCCGATCGTCTGGCCGACCGTGGTGCGCGCTTGCAGCGCGACCTGAAGCACCCGGTCGACGTCGCCGATCTGTGCCGAGACCGTGTTGGTCACGTCCGCCTGCTGCGTCAACCCGAAGGCGGCGGTGAAGTTGCCCGGCACCGGCGCGCCCGGACTGACGACGTCCTGGACCTGGAACGGCGCGCCGCCCGCCGATGCGAGCGTGAGCTTCTGCTGCGCGTAGTCGAAGCTCGCGGTCACGCCGGTGGCGCCGGTCTGCGCGTTGATCGCGGCCAGCACCGCGGAGACCGTCGAGTTGGCCGGAATGGCGATGGTAACGCCGTTCGGCGCGGCCGCCGAGGAGATCGAGATGTCGACGTTGCCGTTGGCGTCGGGCACGAGCGCGGTCGAGAGGATGCCGGCGGTATTGATGGGGGTCGCGGCCGCCAGCGACGTGCCGGGGACGTTCACGCTCGACCCGCTCGCGTCCGCGACGTTGCCTTGGGCCAGCGCGTTGCGCAGGTCGATCAGCGTCTGGAAGGCATTGGGCGAACCGTCGGTCGAGGCGAAGTTGAAGGCCTGCTGGATCGTCACCGAGGACGCGACCGACTGGCCGCTCGGGAGCTGCTGCTGCTGCGACTGCAGGTTGCCCGAGAACGTGACGCTCGAGGTCGGCGTGCCGCCCGGTTTGACCGGCGCTTGCGTCAGCGCGGCGGTCCCGCCGAAGACGTACTTGCCGGCGTACTGGGTGTTGCCGAGGCCGACCAGTTCGCCAAGCAGGCCGTCGACCTGGGTCGCCATCGCTTGACGCTGCGACGGCGTGAGCGCGTCGCTCGCGCCGCTCACGGCGAGCGCGCGGGCCTTCGATAGGACGTCGGTCACGGACGAGAGCGCACCGTCGACGGTGGTCAGTTCGGCCGACAGGTTCGCGACGTTGTCGCCGGTCTGGTTGCCCTGCGCGATCTGCGTGCGCAGGCTCAAGTCCTGGGCGATGTGGGTCGGATCGTCCGACGGTTTGTTCACGCGCTTGCCGGTCGAGAGCTCGTTGCCTTGCTGCTGCTGTAGGGCGGTCAGATTGTCGATCGAGGCCGTCTGCTGGTCGAAGATCTGGGACGTCGCGATTCTCATGCGTTACCTCAGTGCACGCCGAGCGTGTTGATGACGGTATTGAGCAGCGAGTCGAGCACGTTCATCGTGCGCGCCGCGGCCTGATAGGCGTTCTGATACTTGATCAGGTTCTGCGTCTCTTCGTCGATGTTGATGCCGGAGATGCCCTGACGGGTGGCGTCGACGTTCGAGGCGAGGCTGGTCTGGGTGGCGGTGCCGGTCGTGACCGTCTGTCCGTCCAGACCGACCTGGGTGATGAGGTTGCCGTAGAAGGCGCCGAGCGTCTGCGTCTGCGCGGTCGCGACCGAGAACCCGGCGACGTGCGCCTGGGCCGGGGTGAACGTCGCCGACTCGATGCCGGTGACCGGATTGATCGCGATCGCCGTTACGACCACGTTCTCTTGCGGCGCGCCGCCGCCGGTGGTCGCATCGAGGGTGAGGACCGTGCCGACCGTCACGTTGGCGGTGCTCGCCGGCAGCGTCATCGTCATCGTCGTGCCGGCGAGCGCGGCGGCCGGCGGCTCCGCCAAGTTGCCGGTGCCGGTGAGCTGCTGCGACGTGGCGACCACGTTGTTCGCGGAGGTGAGCGGAACGACC
>JANWKW010000066.1 GCA_025451135.1 Vulcanimicrobiia bacterium
CTCGATCGTCGGGACGCCGCTCTCGCGAAGCACCTGGCCAACCTCGTGGCGGCTGCGCAAGTGCGTCGACAGGTCGTCCCCGTCGTCGCCCAGTCCGCCGACGTAGACGATACGCCCGACGCCCGCGCGCCGAGCCGCGGCGCCGAACGCCTCTGCGGATCGCCGGTCCCGCTGCGCGAAGTCGTGGGTCGAACCCATCGAGTGCACGAGGTAGTAGGCGGCCTCGCATCCCGCGAGCGCCCGTTCCAGTGCATGCTCGTCGGCGATGTCGCCGTCGACGATCTCGACCGACGGATCGAACCGGCCCGCAAGGCGCCCCGAGGAACGCGCGAAGCAGCGCACGGCGTGCCCGGCCTCGACCAGGCGGGGGATGAGCCGCCCGCCGATATATCCCGTCGCTCCGGTGACGAGCGCGCGCATCGGGCTAGATGCGGTTTCCGTTCGGCGTGCCCCATCTCAGGTGATACCGTCCGTCCGCCGAGAAGAGCGTCGAAGCCGTCGCGGTGGCGGCGCCCTTCTCGACGATCGAGAGGTCGGCGACCTTCCCGCCCGAGCAATCCACCCGCAGCGTCGGCTCCGCGCGCACCTTCAGGTCCTGGAGACCTTGGACTTCGAACTTCACGAAGTCGCCCGGCTGGATATAGCGGTGTTCGACGTTATGCCAGGCCACCATCGGCCCGCCGATGTCGATCGTGATCCACGCGCACGAGTGCGACATGTTGTAGACCCAGCGAACGGCCTTGTGCGCCGGTCCTCCCGAAGGCAGAAGGCTGGTATCGATCTGCCCGGCACGGGCGATCGGAGCGGCCGACAAGCCGAGTGCGGCGAGCGCGAGGAGCGCGATGACCTTCTTCACGGATAGCACCTACTTGAACCAGAGATTGTAGCGGTTGCCGTTCGGGAAGAGGCCTGCGTGGAGCGTGTGGTTCGCCATCGTCGGATTCTTCCGGATGTCGTAGGTGTCGATGATGGTCGCGCCGGTGCAGTCGGCGTGCTGCTTGACCTCGGCCCGGACCTTGACCTCCGCCGATTGGTAGAAGTAGAACCCATGCGTCGTATGCGGTTTCAGCCATTGCGGGCGGTTCTCCGCATTGCTGTTGACGATCGACCAGGGCGTGAACGCGGATGCCTCATAAACGGTGATCCAGGCGCACTTGTCGGTGAGATTCTCGACGAACACCTTGTCGAAATAATGTTGAGCCGGATAGGCACGGGCGGCCATCGGCGCAACGGCGGCCGGGACGCACGCGACCACGATCGCGGCGAGGAGCAGACGTTGAAGATTGCGCATAACCACCTTCTGCGAATAGCAGCGGATGCGGGTCTTTGAGAGAAACGCAGCTCGCGTCGATCCGGTTCCCCGCTGGCCACGTTCAGGCGGCATCGGCATTTACCCTAGCCGGCGCATAGGGAGACTGCGGCGGTTCCGGCAAAGGCGGTGGGATGAACGGCTCGCTGGGGCGATACGCATACGGCATAGCGGCGATCGGGCTTGGCGTCTGCGCCTTGCTGTGGCACGACTTCAGCGGCTGGCAGCAGCTCGCGGCCTGGGGCGCCGCTCCCATGCGCGACGCGCTGGCCGATATCGTCGCGGCGATCGCCATCCTCGGCGGCCTCGCCGTTCTCTGGCCGAGGACCGTCCGCACCGGTTCCCTCGCGCTCGGCGCGCTCGCCCTCACGATCTCCCTTCTGGCGCTGCCGGCCATCGTCCGGCAGCCTCTCGTCTACAACGGCTACGGCAACTTCTTCGAGCAGTTCTCGTTCGTCGCCGGCGCAGCGCTGCTCTATGGCCGGTCTGCATGGGCGCGGTACGCGTTCGGCTTGTGCGTCATCTCGTTCGCGCTCGAGCAGGCGTTCTATCTCCACGAGACCGCGAGCCTCGTGCCGGCATGGATCCCGCCCGGGCAGACGTTCTGGGCCGTCGCGACGACGGTCGCGTTCGCGCTCGCCGGAATCGCGCTGCTCGCCGGATGGATGGCCCGGCTGGCCGCGCGGCTGACCGCGGCGATGGTCGCCGGGTTCGGGATACTGGTCTGGGTGCCGGCGCTGCTCGCGCATCCCCGCAGCTTTTTCAGCTGGAGCGAAGCCATCGAGACGCTCGGCATCGCCGCGGTCGCCTGGATCGTCGCGGAATCCCGATGAAGAAGCTCGGCGCAGCTCTGACGGTCCTCGTACTCGCCGCCTGCGCGCGCCCGAGCGGGGCGCCGGCCGGCCAGCCGCCTACGCGTCCGTTCGCCGCAATCGCCACGGCCCGACCGAGCATCGTCGTCCGCGACGCGAGGAGCGTCCAGGACTTCTGGAGCGCGACGGTGCTGCGGCCGCGGCGCCTCGCGATCGCTCGCGGCACGATCCGCGCCAGCGCCGTCTATCCGTACCGGGCGCCGAACCGTGGGCGCGTGCGCGTGACCGACGGAACGCGAATGTTGCTCGATGCGGTCGTCGGCGACGTGCCGGTCGCGTGGCAATTCGCCGAGCTCGAAGGGCATCGGCGCGTCCTGATCTTCGACGGCTTCACCGGCGGCGCGCACTGC
Source organism: Vulcanimicrobiia bacterium (assembly GCA_025451135.1). Taxonomy (GTDB): domain Bacteria; phylum Vulcanimicrobiota; class Vulcanimicrobiia; order Vulcanimicrobiales; family Vulcanimicrobiaceae; genus JALYSX01. Next base: position 2,532 of record JANWKW010000066.1, read on the forward strand.
TGTTTCGACACGACGATCGTGCCGTTGGGGGCCGGTGAGGGACGCGTCATCCGCGTCGACTGGGGGGACCTCGGCGAGACGCTCGTGCCATCCGCCGACGGGACCGGCGACGTCTTCCGCACCGGCGACGACGCGATGGCCTACGCCTTCTCGTCGTTCGCCGCCTCGACGTTCGCGGTCAAAGTGCTCGCCCTGCGCGACGGCGGCATGCGCGACGTCACCGGCGCATACCCGCTGCTGATCGAACGCGACGCAAGGGCGCAGTGGTCGACGTATCTCGCGCGCAGACGCGATCCCGGCCTTACCGTACGGGCCGACCTGGAGCCGCCGCTCGTCGCGTATCTCGCCGACGAGGCTCGCCTCGGTCGCGCGCCCGAGGCCTGGGCCCGTGTGCGCGCCGCGAACGGCCCGGCGCGCGCGTTCTACGCGGAGGCTCTGGCCTGGCTGCGGGGGCACGGCTACGCCTCGTGAGCGGAACGGCGGAACGGGTGGGCGCCCGCTTGCGTTGAAGGGGTAATGATGAAACGCTCTTTGGTCTGCTTCGCCCTGGTGGCGATCGCCGCGCTCCCGGCCAGCGCCGGCTACACCACGAAGCACTGGGTCTACAACCGTTCGAACGCGTGCGCCTGGATCACGCTCGACGTCGCCAACTGGGCTCGGCCGTGGCGGAACGAAGCCTCGCATATGCTGCCGGCCGGGCACGACGTCATGTTCGAGATCGATCCCACCAAGGAGTTGAAGATCCGCGCGCAACCCCGGCGCACGACCGACTGCGCGAGCGGCGCGTCCGGCGACGATCTGCACGTCATCGAAAAAGGCGGCTTGGATAACCTCGGCAACTCGCAGACGACCCTGCGCGGGCACGCCGGCGCATTCACCATCCGCTGGGGCGGCCCCTGATCGCTAGGCGCCGGCGGTGGGCTCGCCCAGATGCTGCGGGATGATCTCGTACATCCGCTCGATGACTTCCTCTTTGGAGTGTCCGCTGGCTTCGACGCCCGGCAACGCGGGGCAGTAGCCCCGGAACCGGTCGTCGTGCCGCTCGATCACGATCTCGTACATCGGTGCGCCCCTTTCGCCGAGGTCATTCCCGGAAATACGCGCGTGCAATCGCGGTGATCTCGTCCGCGTGCGCCGGCAGGTTGTTGCGCAACCACAGAATGGTCGACTCGGCCTCGGGGACCGCACCCCAGGCCGGGCGGTGGTTGGGTTGGATGAGCGACTTGATCGAACGCGCCCCGTCCATGCCGAGCACGGTCTCCATGCCGCGATCGAGGGCGGCCGCGAGCCCGGGGCCCGACGTGGTGGGCACCAGGTGGGTATGCGCGCACAGGATCGCATCCATGTTCGCGCGCTCGAAATCGGGCCCGAAGACGTCGACCGGATACGAGCAGAAGAGCCGGACCGGCACCGAGGCCAGCAGGTCGTTCCACATCGCCTCCAAGGCGGCCGCGGCGGTCGCGTCGCCCGCGCTCCAGAGCAGTCCGACCATCTCGCCATAGAGCCGGACGCCCGGGTCGCGGCGAGCGGCGGCGCGGACGGCCACGCCGACGGTCGCGTCGAAACGCGCGCGATCGGGACGTCCGTCGACGACGAACGACGCGAGGGTCGCGGCCGCGTCGAGGACCACCAGCGAACCGTCGGCGACGGCCGCCTCGACGGCGATCTCCCGGCGTTCGAGCTCGGCCGACATCGCCTCCCAGTTCTCGGGGCCGACGATCGCGAGCGTGCCGTGGCCGCGCGCGCGGCCGTCCGCCACGAACCCGGCGACGGCGCGGGCAAGCGCCTCGAGGTCGGTCCCGTACAGATGGACGAAGTGCTCCCCGTCCGTGAAATCGATGTCGTGCGCTGGGATGGTCATCTCCGCGGTTTTCCCGTTCGGCGCGGTTTCTATCGAGGTGATTAAGGATGCGTGACCGTGGGAACGAGCGTTGGCATGGCAGCAAAGAAGAAGTCGGCCGTCCGTAAGGTCGCGAAAAAAGCAACGAGCACCGTCAAGAAGGCCGCAAAGGGAGCCAAGGGGATCGCCGGCAAGGCGGTCGTGACCACCAAGAAGGTCGCCCGCGGCGCGCAAAAAGTCGGTCGGGTGATGGAGAACGTCGGGCACGTCCTAGAGGCCGGCGGCGCAGCGGCCGAAGCGATGACGGACAAGGCGGTCTCGGTGGCCGGCGGCGTCAAGAAGAACGCCGGCGCGGTCAAGAAGTCGGTCGCCAAGAAGAGCACCGCGAAGAAGTCGAGCGCCAAGAAGTCGACCGCCAAGAAGTCCAGCGCGAAGAAGTCCCCGGCCAAGAAAAAGACCGCCAAGAAACGCTAGCCCCCGCGGGGCGCGGATGATGTTGCCGGTCCGCTGCGAATAGGCGTAAGACCATGCATCACGACGTGACGCCCGAGATCCGGAAGACCGAGGACGAGTGGCGCCGGGAGCTCGGCCCGGAACGCTACCACATCCTGCGGGAAGCCGGCACCGAACGGCCGTTCACCGGCAGCCTTCTCGACGAGCGCGGCGCAGGGACGTTTACGTGCGGCGCTTGCGGAGCCGATCTGTTCGACTCCGAGGCGAAATTCGACTCGCATTGCGGGTGGCCGAGCTTCACCCACCCCGACCAACGGCAGACCGTGAGACTGCTCGAGGACAGCAGCCTGGGCATGCGCCGCGTCGAGGTGCGCTGCAAGAAGTGCGACTCGCACCTCGGCCACGTCTTCGATGACGGTCCAGGTCCGTCGCACGAGCGCTACTGCATCAACTCCCTCTCCATCGGGTTTCGAAAGCGCTGACGCGCATCGCGTGCGTTCACGTCGGGACGCCGAAGACCGGAACGACCGCGCTGCAGATCTTCCTCGGGGTCAACCACGACCGCCTCTTGGAGGCGGGCGTCCTCTATCCGCGCGCCGGCGATCCGCACTTCCGTGGCGAGCCGACCTTGGCGCACCACGGACTGGTCCGCGAACTTCGGGACGGCGGACCGGGGCCCCAACTGGGGGCGGTCGCGGCGGAGATCGCTTCGTCGGGCGCTCCGCTTGTCGTGCTCAGTTCCGAGGAGTTCCACGCACTGCTCCCCGCGCAGATGACGCCCTTGGTCGACGCGCTGCGTTCGGCCGACTACGTCCCGATCGCCGTGGTCTACCTTCGCGCCCAGCCGTTCTACGCCGAGTCGATCTACGTCGAGCTGCTCAAGGGCGGTCTGCTCGTGTCGTTCGATGCATATCTCGACGAGATCTTGCGAACCGGCGTCTACGTTCAGCCCGGCTCCGGCGCGCGCGTCGAGTTCGAATACTCGAGGTTGCTGGCCGCCTTCGAGGTCTCGTTCGGCGCCGGTATGGTCGTGCCGATGGCCTACCGACCCGAGCGCAAGCCCGGCGCGCAGCCGGTCGAATTTCTGGGCTATCTCGGGCGTCTGCGCGGCGAGATGCACGTGAAGGGACTCGTCAACAGCACGAAGCGGGTGAACGAGAGCCAGACGCTTCGGGATGTGGTCGACCGCCTGTACGCGCTTGCGGAGGGACGTCCGCCGGCGAATCTCGGGATCTTCGAAGACGATCTCAACGCACGCTTCTCTCTGC
>JANWKW010000067.1 GCA_025451135.1 Vulcanimicrobiia bacterium
AGAACGCTCCGGTATCGGCCTGATGGACCGCGCCGGACCGGTCGAAGAACCGGTCGCCGGCCAGGAAGAGGCCCCAGCTCTTCATCCCCGGCGTGGAGCCGTTGAAGTTGAAGAAACTGTTGAAGCCGTGGATGTCCGAGTTGGTCGTGAAGCCATCGAGCGGGCCGTAGTTCGGCGTCAAGTCGTTGTACTCGATCAGGCCCTCCCAGTTCGGCTTGTGGACGTCCACGAAGCCGTTGGTCGAATGGGCGATGCCCTGGGGCTGATAGCTGCCGGTCTCGATCGAGTGATCGAGCGACCACACGAAGCCGGTGTGCAGGTTGCGTCCGGCGATGCCCGCTTCCGTGGTGGCGTCGGTGCCGGCCAGCGAATGGTGCGCGAAGACGCCGTCCGACCAGTACATGAAGGTACGATTCGGCACCAGATGTTTGTAGCCATAGGCGATGTCGTCGAACGCGTTGCCGGTGGTCTGATCGTAGCCGCGGAAGTGCAGCACCCCGAACGACTGCTTTCCGAACGACCCTTCGATCTTCTCGCCGGTATCGAACGGGCCGACCCCGGGCGAGTAGAAGACGGTGTTGGCGGCGGTCAGGAAGCCGCCGACCGGTGAGACGTTGGCGCCGGTGATGAAGTTCGCGCCCTGAGCGAAGAACGGGCGATACTCCTGGAGCGCGCGCCGGAACTCTTGCGGCGCGATCGTCTGCTGGTCGATCTCGACGTTGGAAAAATCGGGCGCCAGCGTGCCGACGAAGTTGATCGTCGAGGTGATCGGATAGGACAGGTCGAGGCCGGCGACGCGCGCGTTCTGCGGCAAGAACTGCCCGTCGCTCTGGGCGAACAGCGTCCGGTCGCGGCCCACGCTGCTCAGGCCGTAGACGTCCAGACGCGGCTTCGGACGCGAAGCGGCCGTCCCGCCCGAGAGCTTGAGCCCGGTCAGCGCCGGATAGAAGCGCGGGTCGATGAAGCTCGGCCACTGGCCGACCGGCCCGTCGGGCATCAGCCCGTCGAACGCCCACGAATAGTGCTCGTTGATCGACGCGATCGAGCGCAAGAAGTTGAAACGCCAGTTCTGCACGCTGCCCGGCGAGAGCCGCATCACGTCGAGCGGGATGATCATCACGGCCGAGTAGCGGCCCGGGCCGATCTTGCCGGCCGCCCGCCATTGGGGCCGGTAGCGGGCATTCTCGTTGGCCTGCTGGTAGCGCACGCCGGCCGGGGTGGTCTCGAAGAAATAGACCTGCGAGGACGCGCCGCTGGTGTCGATCCCGATCCCGACGAAGTCGTCCAGGCCGAAGCCGACGTCGTTGGTGGTCTGGGAGGCCAGGATCGGGTGGTCGGGCTGCTCGGCTTCAAAGCCTACGTACAGGTTCGTGTCGTCATATAACAGGTAGACGGTCGTCGGGTCGGTCGCCTTGCCGCGGGTGGTCAGGTTCGCCCAGCCGCCCGCGTCGGGCAGCTTGCCTGCTTGCCAGGCCGGATCGCTCAGGCTCGGATCGAGGGCGAGCGGGTGGAGTGCCCGTACCGCCGGATAGGACTGGCCGAACGACGTCGCCGCCCGGCCGGGCAGAACGAAACTCCCGGCGGCGAGCAGCGTAAGCAAGGCGAAGAGGGGTAGGCGCATGGCGGCTTCGAGCGTCGCGCAAGGCACTCGGACCCGTCTTGAGAAAAGCATCAAACTATTCTCGCGTGGAGCAACGGTCATGAGTCTATACCAGTTCGGTCCCTTCGAACTCGACGCCGAGCAACTGCTGCTCTCGGTCGCCGGCGTTCCGGTCGCCCTCGGGCCGAAGGTCGTCGAAACGCTCCTGGCTCTGCTCGAACATCCCGGTGAAGTCCTCTCCAAGTCCGCCCTGCTCGATCGCGTCTGGCCCGACGGCTTCGTCGAAGAGGCCAACCTCGCGCAGAACATCTACGTCCTGCGCAAGACGCTGCGCGCGCATTGGGACGCCGACGCCATCGCGACGGTCTCGCGCCGCGGCTATCGCTTCGTCGGCGAAGTCCGGCTGGTCGAGCGCGCCCCGTCGGCGCCGATCGCCGCGGCCGCCGTCCAGGCGGCCGGCGTTCCGCGCCGCAGCGCGCTTCGCCGATGGGGCGGCGCGGCGGCCGCGCTCGCGGCGACGATCGTGCTCGCGTTCTTCGCGATCTCCTCGAACACCAGCGCGCATCTGGCCGGCGGCTCGGCGCTCTCGCCCAAGGGCGCGCGTCTGTACGCCATCGGTCGCTACTATTGGAACCAGCGCACCGAGGCGGGCGTCACCAAGAGCCTCGCGTATTTCACGCAGGTCGTCGACACCGATCCGCGCGATGCACGCGGCTACGCAGCGCTGGCCGACGCCAACGCGATCATGGCCGACTACGGCTACGGTTCCCTCAAGTCGCCGGTCTACATGGAACGCGCGCACGCCTACGCACAGAAGGCGCTCGCGCTGGATGCCGACTCGGCCGAGGCCTACGCGGTGCTCGGGATGATCGATTCCGAGATGATGAGCGAAAAGGTGCTGGGCCGGAAGGCCGCGGCCGCGCGCACGGCTCGCGGGATCGCCGAGCTGCGCCGCTCGATCGCGCTCGACGCGTCGTACGGTCCGGCCCACGAGTGGTACGGCATCGCGCTGCTCGAAGGCGGACGCGCCCACGACGCGCTGCGCGAACTGCAGGCGGCCGCGAACCTCGACCCGCTCTCGATCTCGACGACCGCATGGCTGAGCAGCGCGGCCTATCTCGACCGTCAGTACGACGAGGCGATCGCCTACGCGCACCAGGCGATCGATCTCGCGCCATCGCGTCCTGACGTATGGCAGAACCTCGGCCTCTCGTACGAAGCCCGCGGCGACCGGGCGCTCGCGATCGCCACGTACAAGATCTACGCGACCAAGTGCGCGAGCTGCGCGACGCAAGCGTCGGCCCTGCTCGCGCACGCCTATGCGGTCCAGCACGAGATGCCGCTCGCGCGCGCGGCGCTCGCCAAGGCGCAGGCCGATCCGAACGCGCCGCCTTCCGACATCGCGACCGCGCTGGCCGCGTTCGGCGAGCGCACCTCGGCGTTCGTGTGGCTGCGCCGCATGCACGGGTACCCGCACGCGCTGATCGCGCTCGATCCGCGCCTCGACGTGCTCCGCCAAGACGCGCGCTTCCGCGACTTCGTCCAAAGCCCGGCCTAAGAGCACCACCGCCGTGTCGCTGTTCGCCGAACTGACCGTACGGCCCGAGATCGCGCGCACCGGGGCCGCCCACGTCCGGGCGGTGATGGAGAGCGGCACCGTGCCGCGCCGCACCAAGGAGCTGTGCGCGCTGATGGTCTCGTGGCTGAACGCCTGCGAGCATTGCGTGAGCGCCCATAGCGACTACGCCGTCGAACTCGGCGTCCCGCAGGCGCAGCTCGACGCGCTCTTCGACTATGCGCGGTCCGACGCGTTCGCCGACGCGGAGCGGGCGGCGCTCTCGGCGGCGGTCGCGCTTACCCGCGAACCGCGCGCGCTGCCGCCGGCGGTGCGCGCCGCGCTCGAAGCGCACTACGACGAAGGCCAGCGCGTCGAGATCGTCTCGGCGATCGGCCTGTTCAACTACCTCAACCGCAGCTCGAACGCGCTGACGTAGCGGCTAGCGCGTGGCGATGCGAGCCAGGACGCGTTCGACCGTGACCACGCGCGTGCCCGACAGGCGGTCGTGCAGCAGGATGCGCCGCCAGATGATGCTGAGCAGCATCGTGATGGGCCACAGGATGCCGATAAGGATGCCGCGCCAGACGGCGCGCCAGGTGCCGACCTTGCGGAAGTCGACCGTCACCACGCGCAGGCCGGCGATCATCATCCCGAACGTCTGCCCGGTGAACGCGACCAGCACGATCATGTAGACCGGGAAGAACAGCGGGAACCCGATCCGCCCGATCTTCCTCCCGAACGATTGCACGGCATCGACCGTGTCTTGGTACGGGTAGGTCGTGACGTCATCCGGCGAAGCCGTCGGCGCCGGGGTCGGGGAGGGAGCCGGTCTCGCCGATCGCGACGCGGTCGATCTGACCGGGGTCTTCGTGCTATTGATGATGACGGGCGAAGCGCCGAACGACGTCATGATCGCGGCCACCACGATGGCGTCGATCGAATACGCCGCGAAGCGCCGCCACCATCCCGGGCAATCCTTGACGTCGACCTTGACGGTGCCGGGTTCGGGCAGCGCGGGCGGCTGTTCGGGCGGAGACGCGCGCAGGAACCATTCTTCGGCCACCGTGTAGGCGTGCGAGTCGACGAACCGCTGCAGCGACGCGATGCGTGCCGTCGCGTACGGTTCGGAGCCGAGCCAGGTGCCCCAGCGCAGCACCGAGTCGTTGGCGATCTCGCGCGCCTGCTCGGCGAACGCGGCGGTGTCGACCTTGCGTCCGAACTCGTGGAACTCGGCGACCGCGATCGCGCGCAGCGCCGCGTCGAACGAGCCGCAGACCAGCAGGCCGACCTTATCGCAGGTGAACGTGCAGCGGCGCAGCCACGGCCCGAACAGGACGGCCACCAGCGGGTTCTCGCGTCCGTTCACGCTGAGCAGCGAGAGGTAGCGCGTGTGACCGGCCGCGATGTGCCCGAGTTCCCGTCCGATCATGAAGGCCAGCTCGTCGTCCTCGAACGCCTCGATCCAGTGCGACGAGACGATCAGCGCGTACGGCTCGCCGAAGCCGAGACCGGCGACCGGCACGTAGTTGTCCTCGCGCGCGAAGATCAGCGGCATCGGGATCTCGAGGGTGGCGCAGGCGTGCTTGACGATGCCGAAGACGCGCGGGTACTGGCGCTCGTGGATCATCACCGAGGAGCCGATCAGGCGTCCGCGCGCGAGCGTGATGTAGAGCATCGCGCCGACCAGGAAGAGCGCGACCTGGGCGGGCCCGATCGATTCGTGCAGGACCGCCGCGATGGCGAGAGCCGCCGGGAACGCCAGCGGAACCGTCAGCCAGAAGGCTAGGCGTTCTTGAGGATCGCGAAGCGAGGACGGTCCATCGAAGAGCCGGTGCACTCCGCATTCTCGCTCGCCGGCGCTCCGCTTTCCTCTACCGGCGGCGCGAGTTTGATGCCGCGGCCGCCGTTGCGCTTGACGACGTACATCTCGTGATCGGCGGCGCGGATCAGTTCGGAGGCGGTCCGGCCGGCCGGCGGATGGACCGCGATGCCGATCGAGGCGTTGATGCGGAACGAGCCGCCCGCGATGGTGAAGCGCTCGTCGAACGAGCCGAGGATCTTGCGGGCGGCTTCGACGGCGGCCTCGTCGCTCTGCAGGTCCTCGAGCACGATCACGAACTCGTCGCCGCTCGGGCGGGCGACCGTATCCGACGAGCGCACCTGGCGCTCGAGCCGGCGGCCGACCTGTTCGAGCAACTCGTCGCCGGCCGGATGGCCGTAGCGATCGTTGACGTGCTTGAAATCGTCGAGGTCGAGGAACAGCACGGCGCAGCGCGTGTGGGTGCGCTCGGCCCGGCTCAATGCGGCGCGCAGGCGTTCCTCGAGGAGCGCGCGATTGGGGAGCTTGGTGAGCGAGTCGTAGTGGGCCAGGTGCTGGAGTTCGGCCTCGCGCTGCTTCTGGGCGGTGATGTCGAGCAGGCTGCCGACCTGGGCGACCGCGGTGCCGTCGCGGTCGTAGATGGTGCGCACGCGTTCGCGGACCACGCGCTGGGCGCCGTCGGCCCGCACGATGCGGTGCTCGCAGTGGTAGCCTTCGCCGTTGATCTCGCCGAGCGAGATCGCCCGGGAGACCAGCTCCCGGTCCTCAGGATGGTCGAAGGAGCGTACGTCGATGAGCCCGACGCCCGGGTCGAGGCCGAGCAACCGGGAGAGACCCTCCGAGACCATCAGCCGGCCGGTAGGGAGATCCCGATGCCACGAACCGGTGCCGCTCTGCCCCTCGGCCTCGGCATAGGCTTCCAGGCGGGTGCGGGCTTCGTCGTCGGCTGCGCGTGCGGCAGCGCAGCCGGCGACGCCCGCGATCGCGCCGTCCGGCGCGACCATCGGATCGAGGCGGACCGCATAGGTCCGGCCGTCGATGATCGTTTCAAAGCTGACCGGTTCGCCTTCGAGGGCCCAGCGATGGGCGACGACGACGATGCCGAACGGGTCGTGAGCGGTCCAAAGCCCACCCACTTCGAGGGGTTGCTGTGCTCCATCCACCTGCAGCAGATCCCGTAGCCGAGCCGTTAGCGACGTGATCCGCAAGCTGCGATCGGTTACCCAGACGAGTTCCCGGTCTTTCATGGACAAGAGATTCCTCCGAAGTGAGTGGGCCTGCACCTATGATGGCCCTCCGGCCCCCCTCGAGGCATCCGTGGAAACCCCTAATTCCGTCCGGGCGCGGGGTGAGGGTCCGGGAGCGCCCGCAGCAGAAAAAGAAGGATCGATGAATATGCGTCCGGGCGCATCACCGGCGTTGGTCGGCCGTTCCTCGGAGCTGGCCGCCCTTCGAGCGCGGGTCGACGGCCTGGCCGGCGGTACCGGCGCGGTCGTGGTGGTCTCGGGCGAGGCCGGCTCGGGCAAGACCCGGCTGCTCGAAGAACTGTTCGCGAAGGTCAAGCCCCCGGTGTTGGCGACCACCGCCACGGTCTACGACTACGCGCAGGCGCCGTACGCGCCCATCCGGGATCTGCTCGCCGCGCTCGACGCGCGCGCGCCCAAGTTGCTGGCCAAGGACGAAGCATTGCGAGCGGCGCTCGAACCGATCCGCGCGCTCGGCGATGCCGGCGATGCCGGCGATCCGCAGGCCGCGCGCCGGCGCGCGCTCGATGCCGCCGTCGAGGCGTTCGTGAAATACGCGGCCGCCGCGCCGCTCGCGATCGCCATCGAGGACGTGCAATGGATCGATCAGGCCTCGGCCGACGTGCTGCTGCACGTCTCCGCGCACGTGGAACGCGCTCGCCTCGCGCTGGTGCTCACCTACCGCACGAACGACGATAGCGAGACCGAAGCCGGGCGCGATCTGATCGCCCGCCTGGCGCGCCGCGCCCGCGGCGGTTCGATCGCCTTGCACCCGCTCTCGGACCTCGACGCTCGCGCCCTGGTCGATGCGGCCGCGAGCGCCGCGGTCGGCGCGGCCACGCGACGCTCGATCTGCGACCTCGCCGACGGCAACCCGCTCCTCCTGCTCGAACTCACCGAACACGCCGCCGACGCGCCGCGCGGCAGCGGCGACGCGCTCCCGCTCTCGCTGCGCGCGCTGGTGAACGAACGGATCGCCGCCTTCGAACGCGACGAGCGCTACGCGCTGCAAGTAGCCGCGCTGCTTGGCGAGTTCGACGTCGAGACGCTGGTCGACGTGGCCGGCTCCGATCGCGCGACCGTGCTCGAACTGCTCCGGCGCGCGCTCGCGAAGCGCGTCCTGGCCGAATCCGCCGCGCCGCGGGCGACCTATTCGTTCCGGCACGCCTTGATCCGGCGCGCCGTCTCCGATCAGCTGCTCGCCGCCGAGCGCACGCAGCTGCATGCGAAGATCGCGCGTCTGCTCGGATCGCGCGGCGCCGCACCGGCGACCATCGCCCAGCACTACGAACTCGCCGGCGAGAGCGAGCCGGCGCGCCGCGCGTACGCGCTGGCCGGCGATCGCGCCGTGGCGGCGCTCGCCTTCAGCGACGCCTCCGACGCCTACGCGCGGGCCATCACCGTCTGTCCGATCGACGACGAAGCGCTCGCGATCGCGTGGAAGCTCGTCGACGCGTCGAATCTCTCCGTGCACCGGCCCGAACATATGCCGGTGATCGAGGCGCTGTGTTCGTACGCCGCGGGGTCGGGCGCGCCCGCGGCGGCGGCACGCCTGCAGATCGAGGTCGCCCGCTGGTACTTCACCGCCGGTCAGGACGACCGGGGCGCCGATGCGGCCGCTCGCGCGTACGCGATCGCCGAGAGCATCGCCGACGAAGCCGCGATGGCGGAGGCGGCGTCCTTGGCCGGCTGGTACCTCGCCAACTTGCGGGAGTTGGACGAGGCCAAGGGCTGGCTCGACCGCGCGGCCGCGGTTCTCGCCGCCGGTTCCCCACGCGCGCTCATGTGGTATCACGAGGCGCGCGCGGTCGTCGACGTGCATTCCGGCGCGTGCCTCACGTGGCGCGAGGATCTCGAGCTCGGCTTGGCGATCGCCGACACGCAGCACGTCACGGCCGCTCTGCGGCGCGTCGCTTCGGCCGTCGGGCTCGCGCTCGCGTCGAACCTGGACGACTACGACTTCGCACTGTCGTGTTTGCATCGGGGTGAAAAGCTCGCCGCCGAGGCCGGCGTCGCGACGACGATGCTCGCACCGATCACCGCGTACGTGCACTACATGCTCGGCGATCTCGCGGCCGCGCGCCAGACACTGATCGCGGGCTTTGCCACGGCCGGCGACATCCTCAACACGACGAGCATGCTCGCGCGCACGGGCATTCCGGTCGCCCTGCGACTGGGCGACGTCGACCTCTTGCGGCGCTGCACGAGCGAGAATTTCCTCGACTTCGCCTATCAGGCCAGCGTGCCGGTGCATTTCGGCCCCGTCGCCGCCAGTTTCGCGGAGAAGCTGGTCGCGGACGGCCGCCGCGCCGAGGCCGCGACCCTGATCGCGCGCACGGTCGCGCGGCTCGATCAGGCCGGGAACAACCTCGCGATCCTCGCCGACGTGGCGCGCTTCCGCGTGAACGAAGCGAAACAGGCCGCGCGCGACCTGCTCGAACGTCTCGCGCCGTCGAGCCGCTCCGGTACCGCAGTGCTGGCGCTCTTCGACGCGTACTTCGCGTCGGGCGACGAGCGCAGGCGACGCGCGAATGCGGCGGCGGCGGGGTTCGCCGCGCTGAAGTGGCCGCTGTGGCAGGCCGAGGCGCTTGAGCTGGCCGGCGACCCGGCGGCGGCGCGCGAGATCTACGCGCGCTGCGGGGCGGTGGTCGACAAGCAGCGGCTCGACGCGGAGCGGAGCGCGAGCGAGGTGCCGGGCGGAATCTCGCGCCGCGAGTGGGACGTCGCGCAGCTGGTCGCGCAAGGCAAGTCGAACCGCGCGATCGCAGAAGCGCTGGTCCTCTCCGAGCGCACCGTCGAGAACCACATCGCGTCGATCTTCAATAAGCGTTCCTTGCGCTCGCGAGCCGAGATCGCCAGCTTTGTGGCGCGGGAAGAGCGCCTGCCGCTCGCCAAGTAACGCGAGGAGCCGTCCCGCCACATCTTGACTCTAGAAGGGAACACGATCATGATTCCGAGCGCGATCCGATTCTTCGAACGTGGCGGACCGCCGCCGCCGCCGGGCGGCAGCGGCGACAGCGCCGCGCCCGAAGAAGAGGCCGGCGAGAACTAATCCACGAGGGCCCCGGTGAGGAAACCGGGGCCCTTAAAAATTTCTTTTGTCGGGGGCTTGACGGGTCCGTACCCCTCTGCTATTGTACTAGTGTACTAGTACGACAGAGTGTTGATACAGTACGCAGAAAGGTTCTCAATCATGACACACCGCCCGTATCGCCCCGAACCGTCCCTGACCCTCGAGCAGCGCGCGCAGATCCGCCCGATGGCGATCGCGCCGAATCCGATCTTCCAAGGCTGGGGCCCGAAGTTCTAAGAGAGGCACTATGCCCATCATCATGACGGTCGATCCTCGCAGCGGGGTCCCGATCTACCTCCAACTGATCGAGCAGATCAAGCGGTCGGTAGCCCTCGGGATCATGGCCGGCGGCGAGCAGCTCCCCACCGTGAAGCAGCTCGCGTTGGATCTCACGATCAACCCCAATACCGTCGCCCGCGCCTACCGCGACCTGGAGCGCGACGGTGTGATCGAGACCTCGCCCGGCCGCGGATCGTTCGTCCGCGGAGACGGCGCCGCCCAGACGACGGCCCAGAACGCCGGGGCCGACGTGGCCCGCGAGAGTTTCGAGAACGCCGTTCGCGAAGCGAAATCGCTCGGTCTCGGACGCGGCGCGGTCCGCGAAATCTTTGCTGCATCTCTCGACCGTTGGCTCCCGGAGGGACCATGAGTACCATCTCCATCTCACACCTGCGCAAGGCGTACGGACCGTTCTTGGCCGTCGACGACGTCTCGATCGAGATCCCGACCGGCACGGTGTACGGACTGCTCGGCCCCAACGGCGCCGGCAAGACCACAACGTTCAAGTGCATGCTCGGCCTGGCCGCCTGCGGCGCCGGACAGATCGCCTACGACGGCCGGCCGCTCGCGCCGTCCACGTTCGAACGCATCGCCTACGTCCCGGAGCGCGCGGTCCTCTACGATCACCTCACGGTCGCCGAACATTTCGAGATGACGCGCCGCGCGTTCAAGAAGTTCGACGTCAAACGCGCGGTCGAGCTGGTCGGTCAGTTCGGCGTCGACCCGGCAAAACGGGCCCGCGCGCTCTCGAAAGGCATGAAGACGGCCACCATGGTCGCCATCGCTTTCGCCCGCGAACCCGACTTCCTGATCCTCGACGAGCCGACCAGCGGTCTCGACCCGGTCAACCAGCGCAGCGTGCTCAACCTGATCATCAACGAGGCGACGCGCGGCTGCACGATCCTGTTCTCGTCGCATCAGATCGGCCAGGTCGAACGGGCCGCCGAACGGATCGCCATCCTCCAAAAGGGCCGCTTGGTGCTCGAAGGCGCGGTCGACGACCTCAAGGCCGATCGCAAGATCGTCGAAGGCATCCTGCCGAGCGACGACTTCTCGGTCAACGGCTTTGCGGCCGACAAGCGCATCGCGCGGGTCGACAAACAGGGCCGCATCCTGCGCCTGACGGTCGTGCACGAGCCCGACGAGATCGCGAGCCAGCTCGGCGCGACCGGCGCGCAAGGCGTGCGCGTGGTCGATCTCAACCTTGAAGACATTTTCATCGGCGCGGTGGCTCCGGATACGAGCAATGCCGTCGTCGTAGAGGGAGCCAACTGATGGCCTACGTTGAATGGCTGCGCGTCAAGAAGACGCTGATCGTCCTCTCCATCATCCTCGGCGCGCTCTTCCTGATCGCGGTCGTGGTGCGCATCTCGGTCAACAACGAGTTCGGCCCCGGACGCCTCAACAGCATGATCGGCGACGGCGCGACCGTCGTCTCGACCCAGGCCGTCCCGGGCGGCACGCGGACCGTCTACAAGGCCAAGAACGGAGACACGGTCACCGTGACCGATCGCGGAGCGGAAGGCATCACCGGCATCGTCACCGGGCCCACGGTGGACGCGAAGCGATCGAAGAACCAACACGTCCGGATCGGGCCCTTCAGCATGACCGCGAGCAAGTCCGAGGTCGACTTCGAGACGAACGGCCCGATCGACGTCGGCATGCTGTTCGCGTATCTCACGATCTTCGGCGCGATCGTCGCGACCGTGCTGGCCGCTCCGCTGGCTCGCGAGAACGAACGCCTCGAGGTGGCCTGGACCAAGCCGATCGACCGCACGCTCTACGCCCTGCAGCTCTACGGCGTGGATATCGTCGGCATCGTCGCGGCCATGCTCCTCATGCTCGTCGCCTGCATCGCCGCCTACACGCTCTTCCAAATCCCGCACCTCACGCTCACGGCCGACGGCGCGCTCCACGCGCTGGTGGCGATCGTGGCCTGCGCGGCGTGGTACGCGATGTTCGCCGCGATCACGTCGTGGATGAAGCGCGGGTTCGGAGCGTTCATCGGGATCGCGTGGCCGGTCGCGCTGTTCGTCCCCGGCCTGGCCCTTATCGGCCTGGGTGGATCGGTCATCGGCCTGACGTTCCACTGGACCTTCCAGGTCATCTCGGCCGTCGATCCGCTGGCCTACCTGAACCTGTCGAGCGGCATCCCACGCCACAACATGGGCCTGGCGGCGATCGATGAACCGCTCAAGCTCCTCGTCCTCGCAGCACTCGCACTCGTCTACGCCGGCGCCGGCCTGATCGAATGGCGCCGGGTGGAGGCATAAGCCATGGAGTTCATCGGCACGAACCTCAGCATCACGCTCGGCGCGTGGAGACTTCGATTCGTTCTAGCGCTCGAAGAGACCGAAGAGCGCATCTCGCCGGCCAAGTACGTCCCGCACAAGATGCGCGTCGTCCCGATGGACGACCGCGTCGAGCACCGCGCATAAGAAACCAAACGCTACAGAACGAAGCCGGTGGGGTGCGCCGGCTTTTCGTATTTGAAGCCGTCTTTGCCGATCGAGTAGAAGTAGATGTTCGGATCGATCGGGTCGCCGTTGAAGTCGAACGCGTACGAGCCGGTCAGCGTCTGATAGGTGGCGCCCGCGGTCAGGGCTTGCAGGGTGGCCGTGCGATCGACGGCGTTGACGCGCTTGACCGCCGCCATCACGATCTGGGCGGCGGAGTAGCCGTACGCCGAGAACGCGGTGACGTCGCCGACCTGCGCGCTCAGATCGCCCAAGATCATGAAGTCGCCGGGGGCGCGCTTGAGCGGTGCGAACGACGTCGCGACCAGCGCGCCGGTCAGCGCCTTGCCGTACAGCGCGATCGTCTGCGGATCGTAGAAACCGTCGCCCAGGCCGAACGCGCCCTTGTATCCGGCGGCGACGAGCGCCGGGATCAGCGGCCCCATCGGCCCGAGCTTGCCGGCCAGGAACAGGTAGTCGGGCTTGCGCGCGACGATCGCCGCGGCCGCCCTGGCGTAGTCCGGATCGTCGGACGGGAACGCGACCCCTTCGGCTGCGATCTTGAGCGCCTTCGCCTGGGCCACGAATCCTTGCGCGAGTTCCGCGCCGTACGCGCCGTCCTGAAGGACGGCGAGCGCGAGGGTGGTCTTGGCCTGCGGCAGGATCGCCCGCGCGAACAGCTGTCCTTCGGTGGTGTCCTTGGTGGGAAGGCGGAAGACGTTGCGGTAGCCGCGCGCGGTGACCGCATCCGCAGTGCTGGCCGGTACGATCAGCGGCATGCCGGCGTTCGAATATCCCGGAATCGCTCCGACCGTCACGTCGGTCGTCAGGCCGCCGATGGTCGCCATCACCGTCAGATCGCCGGCCGCGAACTGCGCGTTGGCGAGCGCGATCGCGAGCGCGTCCTGATCGTCGAACGTGCGGATCGCGAAGACGCGCTCGAGCGGCGCGGAGTAACGGTTGTTGTAATCCACCGCGGCGCGCGCCCCGGCCGCGATCTGCTGTCCGTACGCGGCCAGCGCCCCGGAGAGCGGCACGTTGACCGCGATCGAGAGCACCTGACGGTACGGCATGTTGACGTATTGCGCGCGGGCGGGCAAGGCCGAGGCGGCGGCCGCGAGGGCGGCCCCTCCGGCGAGAAAGCGAGAACGACGCATGACTACCTCCCTAACGTGAACCCGGCGACGGTCGTCGCTAGGAAGATCACCGAAAAGACCATATTGGCGACGAAGATGCGCTCGTTGAGCACGAAGACGTTGGGCGCGCTGCGATAGTCGGCCAACTCCTTGCCGATCAACGCCAGCACCGCGACCAGACCCAGATAGTACGGCCACGCCGGCTGGGCCAGCAGGCCGGCGGCCAGCAGCAGACCGCCCATCAGCACGTGCATCGCGACCGGCAGCGTGCGCCCGGCGCCTTCGCCGAACCGCGCGGGCAACGATGAGATGCCTTGCTCGGTATCGGTCGGCAAGTCCATCAGCGCGTAGGCGATGTCGAAACCGGCGACCCAGACCGTGACCGCCAGGAACAGCAGCGCGGCCGGCCACGAGACCGTGCCGGCGATGCCGATGTACGCGCCGAGCGGAGCGAGCCCGTCGACCGCGCCGAGCACGAAGTGGGTCATCCAGGTGAAGCGTTTGCACAGCGGATACGCGAGCACGCCGATCGCCGCGATCGGCATCAACTTCACGCAGAGCGGGTTGAGCTGCCAGGCCGCGACCAGCAGCAGCGCCAGGCCGAGCACGATCGCCCACAGCATGGCGGACGGCGCCAGCGCTCCGGTCGCGAGCGCGCGCCGGGCGGTGCGCGGATTGGCCTTGTCGATGTCGCGGTCGAGATAGCGATTGGCCGCCATCGCCGCCGTGCGCGCGCCGACCACCGCGAGCGTGATCCACAGCGGCGACCACCACGCCGGGATTCCGCGCGCCGCGAAGACCGCGCCCGCGTAGGCGAACGGCAGGGCGAAGAAGGTGTGTTCGGGCCGGATCTCCTTGACGAACAGGCGCAGCGAACTCAACCCTGTCCGCTCCACGCGTCGGGCACCAGCATCTTGCCGATCTTGTCGAGCCCGTATTCGCGCCAGCGCCGCTCGACCAGGTCGCGGGTCGGCGCGTCCATCACGATATCCGGCGGCCACTCGCGATCGTAGCCTTCGGCCTTCGTCTTGCGGGTCGCATCGATGCCCATCTTCATGCCGTAGGCGACCGTGTACGAACCGTGGTCGAGATCGTCGACCGGCCCGGGCATCATCACCACGTCGCGTTCCGGCGCGAGGTTGTTGAGCACGAACCAGGCGACGGCGCGCGGGTCTTGGACGTCCACGTCGGCGTCGACGATCACGAGTGCGCGGGTGAGCATCATCATGTGGCCCAGGCCCCACAGCGCGTTCATCACCTTTTTGGCATGACCCGGATACGATTTCTTGATCGAGACGATCGCGAGGTTGTGGAAGCCGCCCTCGACCGGCAGATTCATGTCGACGACTTCAGGGAGCACCATCTGCAGCAGCGGCAGGAACAGCCGCTCGGTGGCCTTGCCGATCCAGGCATCTTCCATCGGCGGTTTGCCGACCACGGTCGCGGGATAGATCGCGTCCTTGCGATGCGTGATGCAGGTGACGTGGAAGGTCGGATACGCGTCGGCCAGGCTGTAGACGCCGGTGTGATCGCCGAACGGACCTTCGGTGCGCACGTCCGCGTTGTCGACGTAGCCTTCCAGCACGAACTCGGCATCGGCCGGGACCTTCAGATCGACCGTCTTGCATTGCACGAGTTTGACCGGCTTGCCGCGGAGCAATCCGGCGAAAGCGTACTCGTCGAGCACGGGCGGAAGCGGCGCGGTGGCGGCATAGGTGATGGCGGGGTCGGCGCCGATCGCGACCGCGACCGGGATCCGTTCGCCCCACGCTTCGGCGTGCGCGCGGCCGTGCTTGTGGCGCTGCCAATGCATGCCGGTCTCGGCGGCGTTGTAGATCTGCATGCGATACATGCCGACGTTGAAGCGGCCGCTCTTGGGATCTTTCGTGACGACCAGCGGCAGGGTGACGAACGGACCGCCGTCGAGCGGCCAGGTGGTCAGCACGGGGATCTTCGTCAGGTCCGGCTCCGCCATCACGACGTCCTGGCACGAACCCGACTTGACCGTCTGCGGGACGGCGTTGGCGAGCGGCGCGAACGACTTGAGCGCGCCGAGCTTGTCGAGAAAGCCGCTGCTCTCGGGCGGGCTGATGTCGATCAGATCGCGGAGGCGACCGGCCGCTTCGTCGAGCGTGGCGGCATCGAGCGCCATCGCCATCCGCTTGTGCGTGCCGAACTGATTGGTGAGCACCGGGAACGCGGAGCCTTTGACGTTGGTGAAGAGCAGGGCCGGGCCGCCCGCTTTCACGACGCGGTCGGTGATCTCGGAGATCTCGAGGTACGGATCGACGGGAGCGGAGATCACGTGCAGGTCGCCGCTCTTCTTGAGAGCATCGACGAACGCGCGCAGCGAGTCAAACGGCATCGCCCCAAGGATTGGCGGTTCCTCATCTTTGTCATCCCGGCACCTCGCTGACGCTCGGCATAAACTCCGCGCGAAGCGCGAAGTCGAGGGACCGTCTAGGGATGTTGCCTAATGGAGTCCCATGCAGTTCATGTCGATCTCCCGGCGGCGGACCGAGGCATTTCCGCCCGAAGCGTTCGAAGCGTTGCTGGACGCCGAAGGGCTCCGCGTCCGCCAGCTCTATGCCGAAGGCAGCCTGCGCGCGCTCTGGGGTCGGACCGATATCCCGGGCGCCGTGATGGAGTGGGAAGCGCCCGACCAGGCCGCCGTCCAGGCGGCGCTCGACTCGCTGCCGATCGCGCAACGCGGCATGCTGGAGGTCCAGATCATCCCGTTGCGGCCGTACCGGGCGTTCTGCCCGCCCGAGTAACGCCGTTACGACAGCCGGGGCAGCTTCGCGACGAAGCACGCTCCCGGCGCTCCGGCCACGCTCTCGAGCTCGAGCCGGCCGTCGTGCGCGCTCGCGATCCAGTGGGCGATCGAGAGCCCCAGGCCGTGGCCGCCCGTATCGCCGCCGGCGAAGCGTTGAAAGAGCTGCTCGCGCAGGCCCGGAGCGATGCCGTCACCGTCGTCGCGCACGCGTAGGTATGCCGCGCTCGCATCGCCGCCGCACTCCAGCACGATCGTCTTCTTGGCGTGGCGCAAGGCGTTCTCGAGCAGGTTGCGCGTGAGCTCGCGCAACCTGCGTTCGTCGCCATCGACGATGGCGCCCGACGCGGCCACCCGCAGCTCGAGATCCGCGGCGCGCGCGCGCGCGTCGAACTCGCGAGCGCAGGTCGTCACGACGTGCGCGAGATCGACCGGTTCGCGCTGCAGGAGGCCGGGCCGCGGTTCGCGCGCGAGCGTCAGCAGGTCGCCGATCAGGGCGCTTGCGTCCAGGGCGGTCCGGGCGATCGTGTCGAGGTGCGCGCGGGTCTGCGGATCGGCCTCGATGCGCGCCGCTTGGGCGACGGTCGCGATGGTCGCGAGCGGCGAGCGCAGCTCGTGGGCGGCGTCGGCGGCGAACTGCTGCTCGCGTTCGCGCGCCTCGAAGAGCGGCCGCAGCGACGCGCGCGCCAGCACGTAGGCGAGCAGGCCGACCGCGATCAGGACCGGCACGTCGGCCGAGACGATGGTGACGAGCACGTGCTCCATCGCGCCGTGATAGCCGCTCTGTCCCTCGGGCGTATCGAGCGCGGGCGCGAGCAGACTGCGGTACTGACCGCCGATCAGCCAATAGGCGTAGAACGAGATGCCTGCCAGCACCGCCGCGAAGATCGCCACGTAGACGGCCGTCAGGCGCGCGATCATGCGGTCAGTTTGTACCCGACGCCCCAGACCGTCTCGATCACGTCGCGCCCGCCGGCGACGCGCAGCTTGCGTCGGAGCTGGCTGACGTAGACGTCGACGATGTTGGACGAACCGTCGAAGTCGTAGTCCCACACGCGCGCCAGCAGCTGCGAGCGCGAGAACGCGATGTTGGCGTTGCGCGCCAGGAACTCGAGCAGGCGGAATTCGGTCGTGCCGAGATCGAGCGAGAGCCCGTCGTAGCGCGCTTCGCGCGAGCCGGTGTCTACGGTCAGCTTGCCGGCGGTCGCGACCGACGAGACCGGTTTGTCGCCGCGGCGCAGCAGCGCGTTCACCCGCGCGATCAGTTCCTCTTCGACGAACGGCTTGATCAGGTAGTCGTCGGCCCCCGCGTCGAGCCCGCGGACGCGGTCCTCGACGGCATCGCGGGCGGTCAGCATCAGGACCGGGGTGTGGATGGCTTCGGCGCGGGCTTCGCGGACGATCTCGAAGCCGGTCTTTCCCGGAAGCACGACGTCGACCACGGCCGCGTCGTAGGTCTCGCGCATGAGATAGTCGAGGCCGGCCACGCCGTCGGTGGCGACGTCGACCGCGAACTTGCGGGCCTCGAGCATGGCTCGGACGGCGTTCGCGATCGGCAGATTGTCCTCGATCAGTAGGATCCGCATGGCTATCCGCTAGAGATTCGCGGGCCAGGGGAATCCTACTGTCAGAGCGGCGCCGAGTTCGCCTTTTCCGCCGATCGGCTGGACCTGCTGGATCAGGAGCCGCGCGTGGGGCGTGACGTGGAAGGCGCCGTAATAGACCACATCGCGCGTGAGGAACGGATTCTCGACCGCGTCGTAGCGGATCCCCAGATAGACGTGCGGGGTCGGATAGAACTTCAGGCGCGCGTATCCGCCGCTGGAGCTTTGGAACGTGCCGAAGCCGTCCACGTCGGCGTCGCGTCCCCACCACTGTTCGGCTTGGAAGTCGAAGCGCTTGACGCGCGCGTGGCCGAGCAGCCCGAGGCGGTTGTAGCCGTCCTCGAAGGCGGGCCGTCCCGTCGGCACGATCCGGCGGGTGCCGGCGATGTCCTCGGCGCCGATATCGATGCCGTTGCCGATCGGCGCGTCGGCGAAGAAGCCGATCTCGGGTGCGGCCGCGCTGCTGATCACGCCGGTCGGGATCGGCTTGCCGCCGTATGCGGCGCCCTTGTATTCGCCCAGCGACGCGGTCAGGTCGAACCGGGTCGCGCCGA
The DNA here is from genome assembly GCA_025451135.1 of Vulcanimicrobiia bacterium. Taxonomy (GTDB): domain Bacteria; phylum Vulcanimicrobiota; class Vulcanimicrobiia; order Vulcanimicrobiales; family Vulcanimicrobiaceae; genus JALYSX01. Next base: position 18,097 of record JANWKW010000067.1, read on the forward strand.
CCGTGCGTTCGGCCTGGATGCCCCAGCGCGGCGACGAGAGCGGCAGATCGTTCAAGCCGACGTGCGCGCCGTAATAGCCGTACGGCGCCAGATCGTCCAGACGCTGGCCGGGCGATTGTGCGAGCGGGAGTTCGAAGAGTCCCGCCCGGTAGAGCGAGCGCGTATGCGCGTTGTAGGTGTCGACGTAGCCGAGGAAGACGCCGCCCGGCCCGCCGCCCGCACCCAGGCTGTAATGCAGAAACGCGGAGAACGCTCCGACGTCGGCGTTCGCCAACACGATGCCGCCCGGCGAGAAGCGCTGGCTGCCGGCCACCGGATCGCGTTCG
>JANWKW010000068.1 GCA_025451135.1 Vulcanimicrobiia bacterium
ATAGTTCAGCTGGAAGAACGCCAGACTCTGAATCTGGATGCCGGTGGTTCGAGTCCATCTCCGGGAGCCACGGCCCTATCGTCTAGAGGCCTAGGACGCCGCCCTCTCACGGCGGTAGCACGGGTTCGAATCCCGTTGGGGCTACCATCTCAAAGGCCCCCGGATCGTACGATCCGGGGCCTTCGTTCACTTCGAGAGCTGCCGGCGCGGGACGACGATCATCATCGTATACGGCTTCCCCGGGTCCGCCAGGATCGGCAGCATCCCCCTGACCGGGGCCTTGTAGCCCAGGTCCGCGAGGGTCATGTAGGGCGCGTAGAACATCAGGTGCCCGGCGACATGCCCGAAGTCGGTGTTGTTCGGACCGCGCGCCAGCACATTGTACGGCGACATCATATAGATGAGCCCCGGCTTGCGCGGCGCGTGGAACCGCCCGGTCGCATAGCCGGCCACGATATCCGCATCGATCTGCGGTTCCGTCTTGCCCTGCGCCCGCAACGCCTCGGTCCGCAGGCTCACCGGCAGCAGCGCGCGCGTCCCTTCGGCATCGAAGCACTTCGGCTCCAGCGACATCCCGACGCCGGCGACTACCGCCCGGTCCACAAGACACGTGAACCCGTTGCTTCCCACGCGCGCCCGTTCGAACCCCCGCACGCCCAATATGTAGACGGTCGCCGCGCGCGAGATCTCGGCCGGCGCCGCGCTCGTCGCGAGCTGGATCTGGCGCGCTCGCGGCACGCTCGCATCGAACCGGCTCTGCGCGGCGCGTGCGGGCGACGCGCCCATTCCGCAGCAGCACGCCATCGCGACCGCGACCATCCAGATCTTCACCGGGTACCTCCTCGCGCAAACGCGCATTCGAAGGTCCCCAACGCCCGAGCGGCCCGGTCTGTTACGCGCCGCGTCTAGATCGCGTCGACCACGACCGGCACGGGCGGCATGCTCGGGTCCGGCCAGATCTGCAAGAGCGTCCGTCCGCGGGCCGGGACGAACGTGTAGTCGCGCGTCTGGCCGATCGTGACCGTGTCGACCGCCGGCTCCGGAGTACGGCGCGCGAGCGCAAGATCCGCGCCGTCGACCGCTACCGGCGTCCACGCGAGCGTCTTGCCGCCCGACGAGAGCGAAAGCATCGCATGCGTCCAGAACGTCGTCATGTTGAGGAACCGCAGTCGTTGCCGCACGCCGGCCTTCACCACGATCGGCGCCGGCGCGGCCTCGCCGTTCACGAAGATCGCGATCTCGTCCGCGGACGCATGCTGCGTCGTGATCGCGAAGACGTGATCGGTCGCCGGATCGAACGGCTTTCCTGGGGGCACGACGATCAGCGCTCCGGCCAGACCGCCGCGCAACTGCTCGGCGTCGTCCATGTGCGTGTGGTAGATGAACGTCCCGGCCCGGGGCGGCGTCATCCGCGCTTCGAAGGTCGCGCCCGGCAGGATCGGCGGCGCGCGTCGGGCGCCGGTCCCGCTGAAGCCGGGGGCGCCGTCGTAATAGCTGTTCTGCAGTTCGATGCCGTGCCAGTGCACGGTCGTCGGTTCGGACAGGTGATTGGTCACGTCGATCGCCACCGGCACGCCGCGCGCCAGCACCAGCGGCGGTCCGATCGCGCCGGGCGACGCGATCGTCGCACCGCCTTCGTGCAGTACGTAGCGGAACGACGGCGCGTCGAACGCGCTGCCGGCGACCGTCTCGACCGAGAGCCCGATGCGGCGCGCGACCGGAGCGGCCGCGACGGCGGTCTTCGGGCCGCGCACGGTCACGCCCAGGATCAGCCCGCCCATGCGCGGGTGATGCTGCATCCCGTCGATCATCGCGGGTGTCATGCGCGGGCCGCCGGTCAGCATGTATGCGAGCGGTGCGTGATCCATCGCGTGGTACGTCAAGTGGCAATGGAAGAGCCAGTTGCCCGGGCGCGCGGCCACCCAGCTGATCGCGTACGTCCGGCCCGGTAGGAGCAGTTCGGTCACGCGCCGGTCCCGGTCGGCCGCGCGATAGGCGACGTCTTGGATGCCGTCCCCGCGCGCGTCGACGTCGAAGTAGAATCCATGGAGATGCAGCGGGTGCGGCCCGTAGGCGGTGTCGATCCACCGCCAACGCACGGTCTGCCCCAGATCGTACGCGAGCCGCTCGGTGTGCGGCCACGCCCGGCCGTTGATCACGTTGACTTCGTAGTCGAAATCGAGCTTGCCGCGCGCGTTGCGGACGTTGGTCCATTGCCCGACCACGAAGATGCGATCGGCGAGCCGCGGCGCGCCGGCCGGATCGACCACGATCGCGCCGCTCAACTGCGAGTCGTCGGCGGCACGATCGGAAACGCCCTTGCCGCTGGTCGAGCCCCAGTAGTAGTACGTGCCCGCGGCTCCCGCGCGAAATCTGACCTCGCGCGTCGCGCCGTACCGGACGTCGAACGCGCGATCGCGCAGCGCGGGCCGGTCCATCAGTCCGTGCATCCGCAGCGTCGAGCCCGCGATCGCGTTGCTCACCCGCACGACGACCATCGTTCCCGCGGTCACCCGGATGACCGGACCCGGGATCTGTGGCGCCGCGCCGGTCTGTGCGAACGCCTCGATCGGCACCGAGGCGCCGGTCGGCCCGTCCGGATACCACGAGCCCCAGCGGGCCTCGAGCGAGATGCGGCGTTCGTGACCGACCGTCGTTCCCGCCGGTACGCGATTGTCGTTGGCGAGGATCGTCGGCGGCGGTGCGACGCCGGCCGCAAGCGCGGCCGAACATGCGAACGCAGCCGATGAAAGGACGGCAACGAAAAGCGGGAGGTATTTCATCGGGTTCTCCTTCGTCATGTCGCTCACGGGATGCGCAGAAGCAGTGGTTTCGTCGAACGGAGCTGGACCGTACGGGCCACCCCTCGTACCGAGAGCCGCGCCACGGCGGGCACGCCGCTCGCGTGCGACGCCCCGAAGAACGCGTAGTCCCCGGTCTTGTTGGTCGCCGTACGATAGGTCCGGCCACCGTAGCTCAGTTCGACCACCTCGTGCCGCATCGGTTGGCCGGACGCGCCCGTCAGGTGACCCGAAAGGACCGGCATCCCCAACTGTGACGCGACCATCGGCATGAACATGAACGAGCCGTAGAGCGTATCCCAATAGGCGACGATCACGTTCTGGCCTTCATAGTCGACGGAAGGGCACGGCATGTTGACGTTCGCGCTCTGCGTGGAACCGGTCGTCGCTTCCGTCGTCGAACTGTTCGTCCACGTGAAGTTCTGGGCGAACTTCATGTCGACGCCGCCGGCAGTCCCGCCGAGGCTGTAGCCGGTCGTGTATTCTTTTTCGACCTGGTGCGAGCTGTCGGTGTCGCGCTCGTGTTTGGTCTCGAAGGTCTGCGTCGGGCAATCGTTCTGGTCGAACTGATACGGCCACGGCTGCGAGGCCTGGACGTAGCGATGCGGGTCGATGGCGGTCGAACCGTTCGCGAACGGATCCTGCGCCAGGATCGTGTCGCAATCCGCGCGCGTGAGGCCTCGCCCGTGGAACAGGTCGTTCTGCTGCCCGAAATCGCACGTCTTCAGCTTGGCCACCGTGATCGGGAACACGATCGCGCCGAGGTGGCCCCTGTAGCCGAGGTTCCAAAACGTCTTCTTCCCCTGCCTCTGCACCATCACGGCGGAGTTCAAGAGGAGGTAGAAGAGGTCGTTGTCGTGATCGACCCCGTCCGCCGTGCTCGTCAAGATCTTCCCCGACGTTTGATCGTTGGTGATCGTCTCGGAGAAGCTGTCGGTCGTCGTCGTGGCGATCCCGCCGCTCACCCCTGCCGATGCGGAGAGCGCGTCGGTGTCGCCCAGCGTGTAGTCGACCGTGACGTTCGCGTCGTTCTTGAACGCTTTGTCGGTCTGCAGCTTCGTGCCGGACGACGTGTTGTTCTCGTACGTGACCGTGCCGTTCGAGCTGCATCCGCTGCCCGAGCATCCGGGGGGCGCATAGAACAGCGAGACGATAGCGTATCTCGGATAGACCACGAAATGGTGCGCGCCGCCGCAGTTCAGTTCGTATTGCGCCTGCTCTTGATGGAGCAGGCTCACGATATCGTCGGTCGGGTGCTTGCCCGGACCGATCTGCTGCTGCAGCCGAGCGATGTTCCCGGCCATTCCGGCGCAGGTCGCCGCGGACCAGGGCGAATCGGCGATCGCGGCCGGTGCCTCGCTGACGCAATAGAGACCTACGAGGGCTGCCATGAGGACGACCGCAAGGGGGGGCTTCATAGACGAATCGCCTCCAGGACAGACCGCTCGACGCACCCCGGATCGAACGCGGAGTATTGCCTACGCGGCCTTAGCCCCTGTGAGAGGGAACGCCTGCTCGCTGCCTTGCCGGCCCCTCAATGCGAGTGGCCGTGACCTTCGTGGCCGTGGTCGTGGTCGTGGCCGTGCCCGTCGTCGATGGCGATGTAGACCTTCTCGTCGCCGATGCCCATCGAGAGCACGTGCTGGAGTGAGAGTCCGTCGCCTGCGTGGTTGGGCGTGCCGATCACCAGCAGGTCGCGATTGAGCAGTTCGGCGACGATGGTCGCCCCGTGTTGGCGGAGATGCTCGTCGCACATCTCGGCGGGTTTGTTCGGATCGTGTTCGTGTGCCATCCGGCAAGTATTCCCCGGATCGGCCAGGCGCACCGCCCCGGCGAGTCGTACGCTATCGCCCATGCTGGACGTGCTCGCCGAAGAACCGGCGCTCTTCTTCCTCGTGGTCGTCCTGGTGCTCTCGCTGCTGGCGCTGTGGGCGGGATATGCCTACGCGGCGCGGATCCACCATCAGAACACCGACCGCGACGAGAACGCCTTCGGCCTCGGGCAGACCGCCATCTTCGGCCTGATCGTCCTGATCCTGGCGTTCTCGTTCTCGTTCGCGGCCGACCGTTTCGAGGCGCGCCGCGAACTGGTCGTGCAAGAAGCCGACGCGGTCGGCGCGGCCTACGCGCATATGGACTTCCTTCCGAGCGCGCGCCGCGCGCTCGAGCAGAAGCTGATGCACGACTATGCGGCACTGCGCGTGGGCGCGCTCTCCGAGACCACCTACGCCTGGGACGACGGGCCGTTCACCAAGCGAGCGCGCGCGATCCACGGGCGGCTCTGGGAGATGGCCACCGCCGACGTCCGGAGCGATCCGTACAACGTCGCGTATCTCTCGCTCGCCGAAGAGATCGACAAGATGGGCGACATCACCGAGTTCCAGACGGCCGCCATCAACAACCACGTCCCACCGCCGATCCTGGGCATCGTGATCCTGTGCACGTTCGTCGGCGCCGGCCTGCTGGGGCTGACGTTCGGCCGCGTCAAGTCGCCCAATCGCGCGCTCTCGGTGATCTTCTGCGTCATCTTCGCGGCGACGGTCTTCACGATCGTCGACCTCGACCATCCGAAGGGCGGCCTGCTCAAGATCGACGTCGCGCCGATGCAAAACGTCCTCGACGACATGCGATAACCGCGCGCGATTCTCTAGGGAATCGCCCGAAAACTCGCGAAACGCGACGGTCCACCATGGACAACGAACTTCGACCGCAGCCCGAGCCCATCGCTCAGGCCGAGGCTGCTAACCCCGAGCCCGCCGCCGTCGAGGCCACCCCCGCACCGGTCGAGCCCGTTGCCGCCGCGCCCGCGCAGGAACCGGCCAAGGCCGAGCTGGCGGTGACGGAGACCTCCGCGCTCGCCGTCGATGCGCCCGCGCCCGTCGCGGCCGAAGCTCCCGCCGCCGCCGTGGTCGAGGCTCCGGCCCCGCCGTCGGCTCCGCCGCAGGTGATCGCCGTCCCGCCGACCCCGCCGCCGCCGCCCGACCCGGAAGCCGCCGAACGCGCGAAGGCCGCCGCCGCTGCGCGTGCCGCTGCCGATGCGGCCCGGCGCGCGCAGGTCGAAGCCGCGTGGAAAGCCCTGGCCGCCGGGAAGACCACGCGCGAGACGCACGAAGCCACCGTCAAGAGCGCCGTCAAGGGCGGTTTCCTGGTCGGCATCGGCGCGTTCCGCGGGTTTCTGCCCGCCTCGCAATCGCGTCTTGCCGGCATCGCTCCCGAACAGTTGGCGGGCACCAAGATCCCGGTCATCGTGCTCGACGCCGACGACGCCAAGAAGCGCGTCGTCGTCTCGCACCGCCAGGCCCTCGAGACGCAGCGTCGCGCGGCCCGCGCCGAACTGTTGGCCAACCTCAAGGTCGGCGCCGAACGCGAAGCGACCGTCGTCCGGCTGGCCGACTTCGGCGCGTTCGTCGATCTGGGCGGCGTCGACGCGCTCGTCCCGATCGGCGAACTCGCGCTCGAACGCGTTGAGAAGGTCGGCGACGTCGTCAAGGTCGGCGACAAATTCCCGGTCAAGATCCTGCGCGTCGACGAAGGCGGCAAGAAGATCGGCGCGTCGCGCCGCGCGATGCTGCCGGACCCGTGGCGCGATCACGCCGCCATCCTGCAGCGCGGCAAGGTCACCGAAGGCACAGTCGTCGAGAACGGCTCCGAGCTGAAGATCGAGATCGCCCCGGGGATCGTCGGCGTCGTCTCGGAGAACGAGGCGATACCGAGCGACTACGAGATCGGCGAGAAGGTCGAGGTCTCGGTCCGCTCGCTCGACCCGCGCACGCGCAAGCTGCGCTTGAGCACGATGCACGCCGCCCCGTCGTTCGAGAGCGGATCGTTCGCGCCGCTCGGGGCCGAGCTCAAGCACTAGCCGGGGCTATCGTCCGGCGGCTCTCCGCGTCAGGATGATCGTCGCGAAGAACCGGCCGGCGTCCCAGTAGCCGCGCGCCAAGATCCGCCGGCCGCGCACCAGCGCCCCGGCCGTCCGGTTCGCGACCGCGGGCGTGGCGTCGATGGTGAGCCGCCGGTTCGCCGGCGCGACGATCGTCAGCAGACGTCCCTTGACCGCCGCGATCGTCGCGGCGATCTCTTCGTGCCGGCGCGCATCGGGTCCGCACGTCGCGTACGAGACCCAGACGTCGCCCGTCCACTGCCCGCACGCCGCATCGACGTAGGGCGCCTGCGCGCCCGCCGGAGCCGCCAGCGCGAGGAGAACCCCGGCGATCGCGGCGGGAGCGCAGAACGATCTCATCGCGCCTTCTTGCGCGTCGTCGCCTTCTTGCGCGTCGTCGTCTTCTTGCGCGTCGTCGCCTTCTTGCGCGTCGTCGCCTTCTTGCGGGTGGACTTCTTGCGCGTGGCGGCCGCCTTCTTGGCGCTGCGGCTGCGATCGGCGGCGGTGCGCCCGGTCTTCGGTTTGCGCCCCAGATCGCCCCAGCCCGATTCCGACAGGTCGACGCCGTAGTGCTTGGCCGCCTTCTTGATATTGGCGAACGCGACGTCGCGCTCGGCGTCGGAGACGCCGGTCACCTGATCGAACCGGGCGATCGCGTTGCGCACGTGCCTCGCATCGGTCATCGGCTCCGCGCGTTCTTTCGGGAACGCGAACACGCTGCTCGGCAGGTCGGCCCGCTTGGTGAGCGTGCCGTGCTTCTCGTAGGGTTTCCACGTTGCTCTAGCCATAGTGTCAGAACCGTACCCACTCTACGGGATCGGTATCGCGAAGATCGTCCCGTCGTCCTTGCTCGAGCCGCCTTCGGTGGTCATGCCGTAGACCGTCCCGCTATCGACGATCACGTTGTCGATCGGCTTCGCGCCGTCGCCGTTGGTCCCGTCGAAGTGATAGAACTGCTGGATCGACCCTGTCGATCCGAAGGTTTGCGGCGCGATCCGGAAGACCGTACCGTCGTCGTGGCTGCCGCCCAGGCGCGTGGTGCCGTACAAGTACCCGCTCACCGGATCGTAGAGCAGCGAGCCGTAGGGATCGGCGCCGTCGTCGTCGTTCGTCCCGGTGAACTGATAGAACGTGCTGTAGGATCCGGTCGCGGTATCTATCTGGAAGATCACGCCATCGCCGCTGCCCAGGCCGCTGCAGTCGCTCTCGTCGCCGCCGCGCCCGGTCCCGCCGCACTGCGTCATCCCGTAGAGGATGGTGTCGCTGCCGCTCGCGACCGGCGTCAAGTAGCCGTGATCCGAATGCGCGCCGTCGCTGCCGGTCCCGGTGAAATTATGCACGACCGCGAACGGCCCCGATGGCAGCTGATACTTGAACACCGTCCCGAGATCGGCAGAGCCGCCTTTGCGCGTGATCCCCCACAGCACCGAACCGACCTGGACGATCCGGCCGTGCGGCTCCTCGCCGTCGCTGCTCGAGAAGCTGTAGATCGGCGTGGTCGCGCCGCCCCCCGGCGCGATCGCGTAGATGAAGCCGTGATCGTGGGCGCCGCCCAGCGCGCTCTGCCCGTAGAGCACGCCGCTCGCGGGATCGATCGAGAAGCTGCTGTGCTGCTGCGACCCGTCGTTCGGCGCGCCGGCGAACGAGTGGATGTCGGTGACCGCGAGCGAAGACGGATCGAGCGTGAGGATCTGGCCGTCGTTGTACGTCGTGGTGCCGGTGTCGTTCACGCCCTGGGTGGTGCTGTAGAGCAGGCCGTCGCTCGCGTCGGCCACCATCGCGTCATGCCGCGGCGAGCAGCCGTCCGTTCCGCTGAACGAATAGACCAGCGCGTAGCCGCTCCCGTTCGGCGCGACCTTGAAGAACGTGCCGCACTTGCTGGCGTTGCCGCCGGCCGCCGTCCGGCCGAACAGCACC
>JANWKW010000069.1 GCA_025451135.1 Vulcanimicrobiia bacterium
CAGGCGTACTTCCAGCTCCAGATCAAGCTCTAGTCGCTAGAGCCTGATAAGGGCGATGAGAGCCCCCCGCTTCGGCGGGGGGCTCTTTTTTTTGTGCCGGGGTTGTGCCGTCAATTCCAGGAAATCTTCTCAGCATCTTCACAGGAATCGAACGGGATGAGACATAAGTCGGGTATGCCAAATTCTTGGCCTACTTCTATAGGTGAACAAGGAAAGGTAGCAACGATGTTTCGACCTCGATTCGGTCCGATCGCGGCTCTCCTCGCACTCGCGATGCTCTCCCAGGGAACATGGGCCCTGGCGGGCACCACCGGCGGAGTGAGCGGCTCGGTCACCGACGATAGCGGGGCGCCGATCGCCGGCGTCAAGATCACCGTGTCGGCCCCGTCGGAGACGACCACGACGACGAGCGACGCGTCCGGCCATTTCTCATTCCTCTCCCTAGCGCCCGATTCGTATACGCTCGCGCTCGCGAAGGAGGGCTACAATCCGGCCACGATCGCCGGCCTGACCGTCTTCGCGGATAACACGCAGACGGTAGCGCTGCACATGAGCAAGGCGCTCACGACGATCGTCAAAGTCGCGTCGCGATCGACCGGGAATCTCGTCAAACCCGGCACGACCTCCGACGTCTACTCGGTCAATGCCGCGACCCAACAGATCCTCTCCGGATCGGGCGGCGGCTATAATCTCAACGCCGCGTACTCCGCGCTCTACGCGCAGCCCGGCGTGACCTCATACATCGGGAACTACGGATGGGGACAGGTGTTCTACATCCGCGGCGGCTCGTACAGCCAGACCGGCTACGAGTTCGACGGCGTCCCTGTCAACCGCGCGTTCGATAACTACCAAGCCAACTCGCTCTCGAGTCTGGGCCAGCAGGAGCTGCAGGTCTATACCGGCGGCTCGCCTTCGGGCGCTTCGTCGGCGACCTTGGGCGGCTTCATCAACCAGGTGATCAAGACCGGGACCTATCCGGGCTTCGGCGCGGCCGAACTCGGGATCGGTGCGCCGTCCTTCTATCACCAGGCTAAGATCGAAGCCGGCGGCGCCTCGCCCGACCGGCTCTTCTCGTACTATGTCGGCGTGAACGGATACAACCAGTTCTATCCGTACTTCACGAACAAGAACATGGGCGACATCGCGGCCGATGGCTCGAGTTCCTACGGATTCATCGCGCCGAGCGCCGGCGCAAGTCTGTGGGGCCCGCTCGGCGCGGGCGCGGGCGATCCCGCGAGCGCCGACGGCGGCGTTTGGCCGTTCCAGTTCACGAACGGCCCGTTCCCGGCGTGCAAGGCCGACGGGTCCGCGCCTGCAGGGGAAGCGCCCCAGTTCGTGGCCTCGCCCGCCGCCCTCGTCCCGGGCGGCGCCTGTAACGCGTTCGGTCCGTACGGCAACGGCTACACGGGCAACATGTTCGAACGCAACTCGGTGATCAACCTCCACTTCGGCGTTCCTCACAAGAACGACGGCGGCAAGGACGACATCCAGCTGCTCTACGACAATTCGATGCAGTATCAGATCAACCTGAGCAGCATCAACGACAACTACGGGCTCGCGGCCATCAGCAAGTATCTCACGCCGTACGCGATCTACAGCGATCCCGGATCTCCGTATCCGGGCCTGTGCGGCGAGCTGAACTTCTGGGGGACCGGATGTGCCACCAGCGGCAACAGCCCGATCCCGTACATCGACACGAGCATCTTCGCCCCGGGGACCAACTTCGGACAGTTGGCGTCGAGCGCGAAGATCGCCCCGTACCTCTTCCCGAATTCGCCTACCAACCGTCAGCCCGGATCGGGCATCGACCCGAACCTGCGCGACGGATTTTGGAACAACGTCGGAATCGTGAAGGCGCAGTATCAGAAGAACTTCGGCAGCACCGCCTATGCGCGTCTGTTCGCCTACACGTTCTACTCGGACTGGCTGATCAGCGGGCCGACCTGCGCCTCGACGCTCTACGCCAACGGCGCGCTCAACGGCGGGATGTGCGGCGAGACGCCGGACTACGAGCTGGGCACGCATACCCGCGGCCTCGAGTTCAAGTACGCCAACCAGATCAACGCCCAGAACCTGCTGCAGTTCACCGCGAACTACACCACGGCGACCGTGCGGCGTTTCAACAACAGCTCGTTCCGTTCGGGGACGTCGGGCACGTACCGCGGCGTCACGAACTTCACGAACGGCGACCCCAACGACCCGCGTTGCTTCAACACCGCCGGCGCCGAAGCATCGTGCTATAGCTCGTCCACCTACGGGTCGTTCGTCTCCCCGAACAAATCGTTCGCCTCATCGGACCCCTGCGGCTCCGGCGCGCTGGCGCCCGGAACGGCCGCATGTCTGGCCGGTGCGAAGATGCTGGTCACCGTTCCGGGCGGCCAGGGCACCTATAACGCGGTGAAGCCGATCTTCTCGTCGTTCGCCCTCGAAGACGAGTGGCGCCCGAACGACAAGCTCGACGTGAACCTGGGCGTTCGTCTGGAGCGCTACCAATACGACCTCCAGAACACGAATACGCCGGAATTCAACTTCTGGTTCAATGCGACGTCCAAGGTCGTCTGTTACGATACCGTGACGAAGCAGCCGCTCTACACGCCGCTCACCCCGGGCCAGCCGTTCCCGCCGAGTTTGGTCAACACCGCTCCGGGCGCGGCCTGTCCGGTCGGCCCCAACGGCGACGCGACGGCGCATCCCACCAACTACTCCGCGGTCGGCCCGAGTTCGTATACCAAGCAGGCGTTCTCGCCGCGCATCGGCGCGACGTACACCTTCGATCCGGATACGGTCATCCGATTCTCGGCCGGCAAGTACACCCAGCCGACCGAAACCGCGTTCGAGCAGTACTCGGACGCATCGGGTAAGCGCGCCGCCAACTTCGACTTCGGACGGTTCTACGGACTCGGCTACAACACGCCGGGTCACGACAACCCGATCCAGTCGTCGAACAACTTCGACTTCTCGCTCGAGAAGCACCTCAAAGGTACCGACATCACCTTCAAGCTCTCGCCGTTCTATCGGCTCACGAGCAACGAGATCGTGACGGTGCCGCTCGGTCCGGGGTTCGTGTCGGGCGTCAACCTCGGGACGCAACGCAGCCAAGGCGTCGAGTTCCAGGTCTCCAAGGGAGATCCGTCGCGCGACGGCCTGGCCGGCTCGCTGTCGTACACCTACACCAGCGCGAAGCTTAAGTACAACAGCCCGCCGAGCGGAAAGAACGCGATCGATTATCTGAACAACTACATCACCGGATTCAACGCGTTGACGCAAGCCGGCGGCGGTGCCGCCTGCTATCAGAACAGCGCGGCGGATCCGACGTGCGCCGATCTCGATGGGTCGGGCGCCGGTACCATCATCAAGAACCCGTACTATTCGATGTCGGTGCAACCGACGCTCGATAGGAACGCGTACTACGACACGTGGCCGAACGAGCCGCCCAACGACCCGACCGATACGGTCGGAAGCTCGGCGATCGCTCCGCACACGTTCTCGGGCTTCCTGCAATACAAGCACGGGAAGTTCGCGATCGCTCCCAACTTCCAGTTGACGGCGGGATCGTACTACGGATATCCGACCGATACGGTCGGGATCGATCCTCGATTCTGCACGCAGAACGAGGCGGCGGCGGGTGCCGTCGGGGGCGCCTCACCCTACGCCCAGAACGCCGACTTCCTGTCGTGCGGCCCCGCGCAGTCGACCAGCGGATATCTGGCGATCCCGAATCCGCAGAACGGGAACCGGTTCGACACGGTCGGCCAGTTCCAGCAACCCTGGCAGTTCAACCTGGGCGCTCAGATCCGCTACGACTTCACGTCGAAGGTGACGGCCTCGCTGTCGCTGGCCAATCTGATCAACCGCTGCTTCGGCGGCACGAACACACCCTGGAAGAGCGCCTTCCAGCCCGGGGCCTACGTCTGCGGGTATTCCAATAACACGTACAACTACATCGGGGCGACCCCCGGTGCGGGGTTCTTCTACGGAGCCTCGGGGGCGGACGCGGCCAACGGCACGGCCGGCTACCCCCGGATGTACAACTACTCGTACGGTCCGGCCATCGGGTCGGTGCCGTTCGCGGCCTACCTCCAGGTCCAGATCAAGCTCTAGGCTCCCCTCAGGCCTGGAACCAGGGACCTCGGCCTTCGGCCGGGGTCCCTTCTCGTTCTCCTCGGGTGCCGGCCCGTAACCGGCCCGGGCGCTTTTCTAACTAAATCCTTAGTCTGTCTTAAGGGGTTTGCGAGGAAAGTGTTAAGGCTGAGCGAAGGCTGGGAGCGGCTGAGCGGGCGCACACTGCGTGCGTTTGCTTCAGCCTGCAACACAGAAGGAGCTATCATGACTGGATATCGATTCCGGCATGCACTGGTCGCCGTTCTGCTGTTCGTAGCACTGCTCAGCCAGGGAACATGGGCACTGGCGAGCACTACGGGCGGCATGAGCGGGACGGTGACGGCTACCGATACCGGTGCACCGATCGCCAACGCGAAGGTCACCGTCTCGAGCCCGTCTCAAACCGTCGTCGGCCAGACCGATGCCTCGGGTCGTTTTACGTTCATCTCTCTCTCCCCCGACACGTATACCGTGTCGCTGGAGAAGGATGGATACCAACCGACGAGCACGCCGGGCGTGACCGTCTTCGCGGATGCGACCCAGACCCTCACCCTCAGCATGCAATCGGCGCTTAAGACGATTGTGACCCAGACCTCGCGCGCGGGCGGCAGCCTCGTGAAATCGGGCACCACCGCCGACGTCTATTCGATCAACGCCGCGACCCAGGACAAGATCTCGGGCCTCGGCGGCGGCGGCAGCCTCAACAGCGCCTACTCGGCGATCGCGTCCGTTCCGGGCGCGTTCGTTCCGCTCAACCAGACCGGCTACTTCCAGACCGTCCACATCCGTGGCGGCGATTACGACCAGGTCGGATACGAGCTCGACGGCGTTCCGGTGAACCGCTCGTTCGACAACTATCCGTCGGGCGCGGCGTCGTCGCTCGGCCAGCAAGAACTCCAGGTCTACACGGGCGCCTCGCCGGCGAACTCGGAAGGCCAGGGCCTCGCCGGCTTCATCAACCAAGTCATCAAGACCGGAACGTATCCGGGCTTCGGTACCGCATACCTGGGCCTCGGCGGCCCGAGCTTCTATCATAAGCTCGCCGTTGAAGTCGGCGGCGCGACCCCGAACCGGTCGTTCTCGTACTACTTCGGCATCGGCGGCTACAACCAAGGCTTCCGCTACGTCGACAACAGCAACGCGGCCGGCTACGCCGATCTCGGCGCTCCCCTCGCGACCGACGGGAACCCGGGCGGCTTCATCCCCGCGCCGTACCAGCTCGGCTTCCTCTCGGACCTCACCGATCGCGACGTCGTCGCGAATCTCCACTTCGCTCTGGCCCACAAGAACGACGGCGGCCACGACGACGTGCAGCTGCTGTGGAACAGCGGTATGCTCCACAACTCGTTCTACGGTTCGACCAACGATCAGGGCGGCGCGGCCTACCTGAACCTGCCGAGCGTCGGCGTCGGAACGCCGACCTACACGGACGGCTACCAGTGGACGTGCGGCCACGTCGGTGCGACGACCAACAACCTCAGCTCGTCGTGCGTCTCGAACTACCTCTTCCCGGGCAGTTCGCAGCAGCGCGCCTTCGGCGCGGCCATCCCGGCCGACGCGCGCGACACGATCTGGAACAACCAGGAAGTCGTGAAGCTCCAGTACCAGAAGAACATCGGCACCGATGCCTACTTCCGGCTCTACGGCTACACGTACTACAGCGATTGGCTTCAGAACGGCCCGCAATGCACGTACGGCCTTTGGGTCTGCGGCGCGTCGCCGGACTACGAACTGTCTTCGCACACGCGCGGCCTCGCCGCCTCGTTCTCGAAGCAACTCAACGCTCAGAACCTGATCAGCATTCAGGGCAACTACACGACCGCATCGACCCTGCGCGATAACAACACGCAGATGCTCAACGGCGTCAGCGGTACTCGCAAGCGCGGCATCGTGCTGGTCGATTCGACCAACCCGCTCAACGGGCTCTGCTACACTGCCGGCGGCGTCGCCGTCACCTGCAGCCCGCAGATCCACGCCGCCGACTTCCAGACCTGGGGCGGCATCCAAGGGTCCGGCGCGGCCGGTGTCACTGCCCCCGCAGCGGTCTGCGGCGGCGGTCCCTGCACCTGGCTGATCGCGGAGAACTCGCAATACGCGACGTACAACACGGTCAAGCCGATCTTCACGTCGTTCTCGATCACGGACGAGTTCCGCCCGAACGACAAGTGGCTCTTCAACATCGGACTTCGCCAAGACAAGTTCGAGTTCGACGGATCGGACACGCGCGCGAACGATCCGGCGCGTACCTTCTGGTACACCGCCTACAATCGCGACACGTGCATCAACGCGGTCGGCGCGCCCACGGATAAGTCGAACCTCGGTCTCACCCCGACGGATCCGTGCCCGGCCGGGTACAGCGCCGCCAACCTGGTGAACGCCTCGGCGCAGAAGAACACCTACACGGTGTTCCAACCGCGCCTCTCGGGCACGTTCACCCTCAACGCGGATACGGTCATCCGCTTCTCGGGCGGCAAGTACGCCGAACCGCCGAACTCGGCGTTCGAACAGTACGACACGCTCCAGGAAGACTCGCCGTTCACGTTGCTCGGCGTCGCGTTCACTAAGTTCGGCTTCACCACGCCGTCGCACCAAGTGCGCCCGCCGACGTCGCTGAACTACGACCTCTCGCTCGAGAAGCATTTCAAGGGCACCGATATCTCGTTCAAGCTGACCCCCTTCGTCCGCAAGACGAAGGATCAGATCCAGCAGTTCTTCTTGGATCAAGCCACCAGCTTCGTCTCCGGCCTCAACGTCGGCCGTCAGACCAGCGAAGGCTTCGAATTCCAGCTGAACAAGGGCGACTTCAGCCGCAACGGCCTCTCGGGCCAGCTGTCGTTCGCCTACACGCACTCGTACATCAACTACGACGTGCTGAACAACGGTACGACCCTCACCACCGGCATCAACAGCGACATCAAGAACTACAACGCGTACACCTCGTTCTGCGCGAGCAATCCGAGCAACGCCAAGTGTGGTACGACGTCGACCGGTGCCACCGCCGCCGCCTGCTACACGCCGGCCGGCGTCGCAGATCCGGGTTGTGCGGCCGGCGATATCGCCAATCCGTACTGGAACGCTCCGGCTCAGGGTCTGATCGACCCGAACCAGAACTTCCCGACCTACGATCTGTTCCCGGGACCGATCGGATCGGCCGCTACGACCTACGGCGCTCCGTACGTCGGCACGCTGATCCTCAACTACAAGCACGACAAGTGGGCCGTCACGCCGTCGCTGCAGTTCGTCGGAGGCGCTCGCTACGGCTCGCCCGAGACCAACGCGGGCATCGATCCGGCGTCGGGTTGCACGGCTCTCGCCTCGTCGACGACGGGCGACCCGCGCTACCCGTACGGCGCTGCCGGCGGTTCGCCGTTCGACAGCACCGGCTGCGGTGGCACCCTCAACGCCATCCCCAACTCTTACACCGGTACGTTCGATCCGCTCGGCGCGTTCCTGCAGCCGAGCCAGCTCATCGGCAACGTCCAAGTGAGCTACGAGGTCTCGCCGAAGCTTTCGCTCGTCGGAACCTTCGCGAACGTGCTCAACCGTTGCTGGGGCGGCACCAAAGCCGCGTGGACGATCAACGACTCCAACGTCTGCTCGTACGGCCTGGTGGCCGGCGGGTTCGAAGGCGGCGTCGGCAACGTCTACAATCCCGGCAATACCCTCGAGCGCGGCGCCAAGTACCCGTATGGCGCCTACCTCGGTGCGGTGAACGTTGACGGCAACTCGACCAAGACGCCGTTCAACTTCTTCATCGAAGCGCGTATCAAGCTCTAAGAGCTGGGTCCACGCAAAGGGAGAGGCCCCCGCGCGAGCGGGGGCCTTTTCTTTTTCTTCCGCGAACCATCGCGCGATGCAGCACGGCTATAAATGCGAGGATTGCGAGGTGGCGATCTTCCCGACCACGACCCGCACCGAACTGGCTTGGCTCAAGGACCGCATCCACGTCGTGCGCGAGGTCGCCAAGCACACCAGCAACGGCCTCGACCTCTGGATGAGCGAAGGTCTCGACTTCATCAACGACCACGCCGGCCACAGCGTCATCATCGTGGCGCGGAAGTAGGCGTATCGTGCGGGTCTGGGTCGCCGGCCTCGCGGTCGCGGTCGCGACGCTGGGCGCGACGCCGGCTCCCGCGCCGTCGCCGAAGATCGCGGTGAGCGGGCGCGTACGCGCGTACAATTTCACCCGCTCGTACCGGACGGGTGCCGTCGATACGCAAGCGGCCTCGATCGCGCTCAAGCTTCACATCGAGACCGCACCGCACGACGGGTTGGGCGCGGCCCTGACCTATTACAGCGCCAATCCGTTCTCCAACGGCGCGATCGCGCCGAACGAAATCGAGACGTCGCTGCCCGGCACGACCCTCAACACGCTGGCGGAGATCTACGTGCAGTACCGCTCGCGCGGGACGCTCGTGCGGCTCGGGCGCCAGACGCTCCAGACGCCGTTCGCCAATCCGGCCGACTCGCGCACGATCCCGGTCACCTACGAAGGCGTCGGCGCGACCCAGGCGCTCGCGCGCGGGTGGACGCTCGCGGCCTAGCGGATCGACCGCGTCAAGAACCGCACGGCCGCGACGTTCACACCGGCCTCGTTCGTCACCACGGTGCCGACCGGCGGGTTCGCTGCGTTCGGTCTCGTACGCGCGTCGAAGCGCGGCACGTTCCAAGCCTGGGCCTAGCGGTTCGACCGCCTCTCGCCCCTCTTCTACGCCGATGGCGCGACCACGGGGGCGTACAAGAGCGGCGCGCTGCTCTCGCCCTACACGTTCGGGGACAACGCGGATCCGCTGTTCACCACTTTGATCGGCGCGAGTCTGGTGGAGAAGGCGGTCCCCGGCCAGGCCTACGTGCTCTCCGGAACGTTTACGTCGAGCGACAAGCGCTTCAGGGGCATCCTCGCGCGCGGCTGGTTCGATCTGCTCACGTCGCCCGCGGTGCCCAAGAACGAGCTGTACGAGACGGATGTGGTCTCTGGATCCACGAACGATCCTTCGTGCAAGACACGACCGTGAAGCCCTACACCTACCAGCAGAGCCGGCTCTTCATCGACTACACCTGGTAGACTTGTCGATCGTCGTGCTTCGCGCAGATGCTCTGCGGAGGAGCAGATGCGACACACTGTTGGTGAAGCGCTCGCGCGGATCCGGGCCGATGGCTGGGTGTTGGTTGGTCAATCAGGCAGCCACCGGCACTTCAAGCATCCGTCGAAGCGCGGGCGAGTGACAATAGCGGGACGCGCGAAGAAATTATTGCACCCGAAAGTCTGGGCGAGTATAATGCGGCAGGCAGGTCTGCAGAAGTGAGGAGCGCGATGGAATATGCAGTGATCATCGAAGGCGCGGCACCGCACTACTCGGCCTACGTTCCCGACCTACCGGGATGCGTGGCTGCGGCCGACTCGGTCCAGGCCGTAACGCTGCTCGTGCGCGAAGCGATCCAGATGCATCTGCGCGGCATGCGCGAGGATGGCGATCCGATCCCGGAGCCGACCTGTATCGCGGTCCAAGTCGCGATCTGAAAAAGACAAGAAGAAGACCCCGGGGGAGGCCGAGATCTTTTTGCTTTTGGCGGGTTGTGCTAGTTCGGGATGCGGAGGTGTTGGCCGGGTTGGAGGGGGGCGTTGCCGAGGTGGTTGGCCTCGGAGATGCGGTCGATCGTCTCCTGGATGTCGCCGGTCTCGCTCGTGTGAGCGGCGGCGATCGACCAGAGGGTTTGGCCGCTCCGGACAGTCGCGGTGCTGTAGTGCGTCGCGGTGGCCGCGTGCAGGCTCACGCTCGAGAGCGTGGGCAGGGCGACCATCAAGCCGATTGCGCTCAACGCGATCGCGGGCATCAGGCTCAGTTTCTTGCGCTTCCGCACCGTGGTAGCTCCTTTCCCTATCTTGTGGCGAACCGGTGTTCGATAACTAGTGTACCCACATTTTGGGCCAAACGCCTGTTCGTCCACTAGATTTTAGCATAGGCCGTTCGAGCGGTGTCAATGGGTTCTCGAACATATGTTTGCACCGAACGTCCGTTCTATGCTAAGGTATAGCCAGACGACGTGCCATACGGGTGGCATTGTCCACCCGCCGGGAGAATTTTTGTGAGCGAGAAGCCGACGACCCAGCGCCAGGGGGACATCCTGGACTGCATCAACGCCTTCACGGCCGAGCACGGCTACCCGCCCTCGGTCCGCGAGATCGGCGAGCGGGTCGGCCTCTCGTCCAGCTCCACCATCCACTCGCACCTCAAGACCCTCGAGCGCCGGGGCCTGCTCCAGCGCGACCCGACCAAGCCCCGGGCCCTGCGGACCGAGCACTCGCGCCCCAACGCCATGCCGGATGCGATCGTCATGCCGATCCTCGGCCGGGTCGCGGCCGGCGTTCCGATCACCGCCCAAGAGGATCTCCAGGGCGAGTTCATCCTGCCCGCCTCGTTCATCTCGCGCGGGTCCGACGGCTTCATGCTCAGGGTCCAGGGCGACTCGATGATCGATGCCGGCATCCTGGACGGCGATATGATCGTGGTCCGGCCGCAGCCCAGCGCCAACAACGGCGAGATCGTGGTCGCGATGCTCGAGGGCGAGGCCACCGTCAAGCGCTTCTACAAAGAGAGCGGCCGTTTCCGGCTCCAGCCGGAGAATGCCACCATGGAGCCAATCTACGCGAACGATGTCGATATCGTCGGACGCGTCGAAGCCGTCGTCCGCAAACTCTAGCCACCCGCCGAGCTTTTTCGAGCGGCACGTCGTGCCGCCGCTGCGCGCATTCGGCGATCTGCCGGCGGTCGTGGCCGTACGCGACTCGTTGCCGCGCTCGTTCGTGGCGCTGTTGGCCGCGGTGCTGGTCTTCGTCGTCATCGTCCCGGTCGGGCCGTCGGCGTCGCTTGCTGGCCAACTGGCGGCGCGCTGGGCCGGCGCGCTCTTGCCGTCGCTCGCGGTCATGGGCGCGGCCCTGCTGGTCATCCTCGCGCTGCGCCTCGCGCGCGCGCTCGATCTGCCGGCCGTCCCCTACGTCGCGACCTGCGTCGCGGCGTTCGCGCTCTCGCTGCCGCAGCCGTTCGCCGGCGGCGCGCTCGGCTATCTGCGGGCGGCCGGTTCGACCGGACTGTTCCTCGCGATCGTCGTGTGTCTCGGCGTCGCCGCCGGATTCGTCGCGGTGCGCGGGCGCCCGGCCATCCTCGCGATCGCGGTGGTGCTCGCGGCATTCGCCGGATTGGTCGCGCTATTCGCGCTCCACCATCCGCTCGCGAACCTGCTCTTCGCCGCGCTCGCGCCGCTCGGGGCGCTCGGCGACAGCTACGTCGCGCTGATGCTGATCGTGCTGATCGAGACGCTGCTGTGGCTGATCGGGGTGCACGGTCCGGCGCTGCTGGCGGCTGTGGTGACGCCCGTCTACATCACCCTGCAATCGCAGAACGGCGACGCGTTCGCGCATCATCTGCCGCTCCCGCATATCGTGGTCGTCTCCCTGTTCCTGTTCGTCTTTCCGGGCGGTGCGGGCGCGACCTTGCCGCTGGCGGCGTGGCTCGCGATCTCGCGGGTGCCGCGCCTGCGCGCGGTCGGCCGCGCGGTGTTCGTCCCGTCCTTCTGCAACATCAACGAGCCGCTGCTCTTCGGCCTGCCGATCGTCTTCAACGGCTTCCTGGCGGTGCCGTTCGTGCTGGCTCCGCTGGTGCTGGCGACCACGACCTACGCGGCGGTCGCGCTCGGCTGGGTGACGCGGCCGGTCGCCTACATCCCTTCGGCCATCCCGACGTTCGTCTCGACCTATCTGGCCACGTCGTTCGACGCGCGCGCCGTCCTGCTGGCGCTCGCCAATATCGCGATCGCCGGGCTGATCTACCTCCCGTTCGTCCGAGCCTACGAAAACCACGTCCTTCGAGAGGCCTCGCTCCTCGGGATGACGGTGAAGGAATCATGATCGATCTGCTGTGCGACACCTTCGGCATCGGCGGGCCGCTCGCGGCGGCGGCGACGCGCGCGTGGGAGCGGGTGCGCGACGTGCGCTACCACGCGCAGGCGCGCGTCAAGGCGAACGTCCTTGCCGCGTTTCTCGCGCAGGGCATCGCCGAGAGCGATTTCGCCGGTTCGTCCGGCTACGGCTACGACGATGCGGCGCGCGCCGCCTACGAAGCCTTGCTGGCGCACGTCTTCGGCGCGGAGCGCGCGCTCGCGCGTCTTTCGATCGTGAGCGGCACGCACGCGATCGTCACGGCGCTCGCCGCCTGCGTCGCGCCGGGCGGAACGCTGCTCTCCGCCAGCGGCAGGCCCTACGATACGCTGCGCAACGCGATCTGCGATGCCGAACACGCCTTGGCGACGACGCAGAACATCGGCTATCGCGAGGTCGCGCTCGGCGACGACGGCGGACCGGATCTCGCGGGCATCGCGCGCGAACTGCGCGGCGGCGGCGTCGACGCGGTCTTCGTGCAACGCTCGCGCGGCTATGCGCCGCGTCCCTCGCTGACCGTCGCGCAGATAGCGACCATCGTCGACTGCGTGCGCGCGGTCGCGCCGGGCACTCCGGTGCTGGTCGACAACTGCTACGGCGAGCTGGTCGAAGACCGGGAACCGACCCACGCGGGCGCGCACTTGGTGATGGGATCGCTGATCAAGAACCTGGGCGGCTCGCTCGCTCCGGCCGGCGGCTACATCGCCGGGCGGGCCGGCCTGGTGGCCCGGGTCGCCTCGCGCCTGTACGCCCCCGGCCTGGGCGATGCACTGGGGCCGACCCTCGGATTCGGCCGCGCCTTCGTCCAGGGGCTGTTCCTGGCGCCCACGGTGGTCGAGCAGACGCTGCGCGGCCTGGATTTCGCGGCGGCGCTCTTCGCGGAGCTGGGCTATGAGGTCGACCCGCTCCCGGGTGCGGTCCGGACCGATATCGTGCAGGCCATCCGGCTGGGCGGGGCCCCGGCCCTGATCCGGTTCGCCGAGGGCCTCCAGAAGGCGCTGCCGGTCAACGCGCGCTTCCGGCCGGAGCCGGGCGCCGTTCCCGGCTATACCGATCCGGTCATCATGTCGAGCGGCTCGTTCGTGGGCGGTGCGACCATCGAGCTCTCGTGCGACGCGCCCCTGCGCGCGCCGTTCGAGGTCTATCTCCAGGGCGGCATCTCGGCCGAGCACGCGTATCTCGGGGCGCTCTTCGCGGCCCGCGAGGTGATTGAAGGCGGCCTCTGTACGAAAGAGAACAAGTAGCGCCTGTGAGCACAGGCGATCAAGCGCACCAGCGCAGATATTTCCGCGCTAGCGTCGACTTCCCGGCGACGGTCATCGTCCCGGGAGGCGAGTTGGTCCTGATCGGCCGAGCGATCGACCTGAGCGGCGGCGGCATGCGCGTCGCGACAGCGAGCGAACTCCCGCCCGGTCAAGCCGTGGTCCTGCGCTTCCACCTTCCCGGGAACGAGCGCGAGATGCTGATCCGCGGGAAAGTCGTGCTCTCGTTCTTCGATGCGTCGCGCCGCGAATACGCGCACGGGGTGGTCTTCACCCGGTACGCCCAGCCCGATCAGGACGAGATCGTCGCCTACATCCACGAACTGCAGAAGCAGTCGTAGGGAAAGGCCCTGAGCCTAGTGCTCCTGCTCGTGGTCGGCGCCCGAACCCAGGAAGCCGTAGAAGAAGTACTTGTTGCCGTCGGTCGTGGTGACCACGATGCGCGTCTCATCGATGTCGGCCGACGCAATCGTCTTGCCGATCATGGTCTCGAGTATGGCCTGAGCCTGCAGAAACTCCGCCTCGCGCAATGCGTCGGGCTCCACCTCAATAAGGTGGAGAAGCTCGTCGATCCGGTCGTTCATCACCAATTCAATACATCGTCCGAGGGGCGGAGATTTGTTAGTAGAGCGTAATGGCTGATAAAACTATCAAAGGGTGCCTAGCCGTGGGGGAGAGAAGCGGGTGAGCCTGATGTTCGTGCTCGAGGTGCTCAGCGGGCCGCTGGACGGGAAGACCTGGCCGTTCGACTCCGAGATCGTGATCGGTCGCGACGATCAGGTAGCGGACGCTTGCCTGGCCCTGGACCGGTACGTCTCCCGGCGCCACGCCGTCCTCAAGGGGGCGGGCGACCGGCTGATCCTGGCCGACCTCGAGAGCCGCAACGGGACCAAGCTCGACGGCAAGCCGGTGGTCGGCGAGGCGGAGCTGGCGGTCGGCGCCCCGTTCGTGGTCGGCCGGACCGTCCTCCGGGTGACCAAGGCGTAACGACCGCAATGCAGGTAGCCACCGCGATCGCGCCCGTCCGCGAGCTGATTCGCGCGCTCCCGGGACCGGTCGCCTTCGTGCCGACCATGGGTGCGCTCCACGACGGCCATTTGAGCCTGGTCGACGCCGCCCGCGAGCATGCGACCGGCATCGTGGCTTCGGTCTTCGTCAACCCGCTGCAGTTCGGACCGACCGAGGACTACGCCAAATATCCCCGCGACTACGACGGCGACTTCGCCAAACTGGCGGCCGCCGGGGTGGACGTGCTGTTCGCCCCCGACGCGACCGCGATGTATCCGACCGGCTTCAGCACCACCGTCGACATCGGTCCGATGGCGCACGTCTTCGAAGGCGAGATCCGCAAGACGCACTTCGCCGGCGTCGTGACGGTCGTCGCGAAGCTGCTCAACATCGTGCAGCCCGACGTCCTGGTGCTCGGGCAGAAGGACGCGCAGCAGACCGCGGTGCTGCGCAAGCTGATCCGCGACCTCGGCTATCCGGTCGACGTGCAGATCGTGCCGACCTCGCGCGAGCCCGACGGGCTGGCGCGCTCGAGCCGCAACGCGTTCCTGACGCCGGAACAGCGCGCGGCCGCGCCGACGCTCTACGCGGCCCTGGTCGGCATGCGCGACGCGCTGCTGGCCGGCAAGAGCAAGTACGACGCGACCGAGACGGCCGACAAGATCCTCACCGAGCACGCGCTGCTGGACTACTTCGACATCGTCGACGCCGACACGTTCGAGGTGCTCGAGACGCTGCGCCCGCCTGCCTTCGTGATCGGCGCCGCCCGCTTCGGGCCGACGCGCCTGCTGGACAACCTGTGGATCCCGGACTAGACGGCGCGCGGGTCCTGCTGTGCGTGACCGGCGGCATCGCGGCGTATAAGGCGGCGGCGCTGACCAGCACGCTCGTGCAGCGCGGCGCGATCGTCGACGTCGCGATGACCGCCTCGGCGGAACGCTTCGTCGGACCGCTCACCTTCGCATCGCTGACCGCGCGTCCGGTCTACACCTCGCTCTGGGACGCGCCGGAGACGATCCCGCACATCCGGCTGGTGCGCGAGGCGCAGGTCGTGCTGGTCGCGCCCGCGACCGCGAACAGCATCGCGAAGATGGCCGAAGGCGTCGCGGACGACGTCGTCGGCGCGCTGCTGCTGGCGGCCCGCGTGCCGGTGCTGGTGGCGCCCGCGATGAACGCGGCCATGTACGAGCACGCCGCGACCCAGGCGCACCTCGAGGCGCTGCGCGATCGCGGCGTCACGATCGTCGAACCGGAGACCGGATTCCTGGCCGAGCGCGAGACCGGCGTCGGCCGGCTGGCATCCGAACAACGCCTGCTCGCGGCGCTCGACGTCGCGCTGCGGCGCGCGCGTTCGCTGCACGGCAAGCGCGTCGCGATCACGGCCGGTCCGACCTACGAGCCGTTGGATCCGGTCCGCTTCGTCGGCAACGCGTCGACCGGCGCGCAGGGCATCGCGCTCGCGCGCGAGGCGCTCGCGCGCGGCGCCGACGTCACCTTGATCCTGGGTCCGACCGCGCTGCGCCCGC
Organism: Vulcanimicrobiia bacterium; assembly: GCA_025451135.1. Classification (GTDB taxonomy): domain Bacteria; phylum Vulcanimicrobiota; class Vulcanimicrobiia; order Vulcanimicrobiales; family Vulcanimicrobiaceae; genus JALYSX01. The sequence continues at coordinate 15,834 of JANWKW010000069.1, forward strand.
CGGCCGGCGCGCGCGTCGTGAAGGTGCGCACGGCGCGCGACATGCACGACGCCGCGATGGCCGAGGCGGTCGGCGCGGACATCGTCATCGCGGCTGCGGCCGTGTCGGATTGGCGTCCGGCCGAGTACTCGCCGTCGAAGGTGAAGAAGACCGACGCCGATCTGAACGTGCGCATGACGCGCAATCCCGACGTGCTCGCGCGCCTGGGCGACCGCAAAGGCTCGACGTTTCTGGTCGGCTTCGCCGCCGAGACGCAGGATCACGAACGATCGGCGCGCGAGAAGATGGCGCGCAAGCATCTCGACGCGATCGCCGTCAACGATGTCGGCGAGGGTCGCGGAGTCGGGCCGGGACCGAACGCGCTGACGCTGCTCTACGGCGAGCGCGGCCGGATCGATCTGGGCGAGGCC
>JANWKW010000070.1 GCA_025451135.1 Vulcanimicrobiia bacterium
CTCCTGGAGATGGGCCGAGTCTTCGAGCACGATCTCCATCAACGCTTCGGTCGGCGGCGTGCAGTAGATCGGCCCCTTGAAGCCGTCCTTGACCAGCTTGGGCAGGTAGCCGATGTGGTCGAGATGGCCGTGCGTGATGACGACGGCCGCGATCTCGGAGGGCGGGATGGGCATCGGTGCGTCGTTGAGGGCGCGCACGTCGACGACGCCTTGGAACAGGCCGCAATCGACCAGGAAGTGCTTGCCGCCGGTCGTCACCAAATGCTTGCTGCCGGTGACGGTCCCGGCCGCACCGATGAAGGTCAGTTCAGCCACGCGTCTCCTCCGTGATCCTGGGACGGCGCAGCATGTACTCGCCGGTGCGGTTGAGCGCGACCGAACTCGGCACGCGCTCTTCGTGGTAGATGGCCAAGCAGCGGTCGACCAGCTTCTCGGGCGAATCGTCGTAGACCAGGATCGATCCGGTGTCCTTCTTGACGAGTTTCGCGATGCCGGCGAATTCGTCGGAGATCCCGCCCGAATGGGTCAGCACGCCGATCAGCTTGCCTTCGTCGTAGGCGATGCAGAACTCGCCGAGCGTGCCGCTGCGGCCGCCGACGAAGAGCACGAAATCCGACGAGTGGATGTTGTGCGTCTCGCGGCCCATCAGGCCCGACCCGGTGAAAACCAGCGTGGTGTACGGCTGGAGGGGCGAGCCGTAGACGTTGACGTGCTCCTCGCGCGAGAGAGCGGGCGAGACGCCGAGGCTGACGCCCTTGGCGTCGTGCGCGCCCAGTACGGCGGCGTGCGGCAGGCCCGGGCACGCGCCGGTGACGATCGCGCAGCCGCGTTCGGCGATGCGCTTGCCCAGGCGATGGGCCAACGCCAACTCCGAGGCCAGAATAGAACCACCCGCCGACCCCATCACGCCGACTTGAATTCTCATGCGGTTTGAGGTTCAATCCAGCGGATGACGCTTCCCTACAAGGAATTCGAGGCACGCCTGAAGGCCCTGCGCGCTCGCGGCGTGCGGGTGCGTGAGATCGCCTGCGTGGGCGCGCCGCGGACGCTCCTGTGCGTCGAGACCGGCGGCCCGGCCGCGCCCACGATCGCGCTCGCGGCGGGCATCCACGGCGACGAGCCGGCGGGACCCGCAGCACTGCTCGCGCTGCTCGAAGACGACGCGCTCGATCCGCGCTTCGCCTACCGGATCCTGCCGTGCACCAACCCGACCGGCTACGAACGCGGGACGCGCGAGAGCGTCGATGGGACCGACCTCAACCGCACCTTCGGGCGCGGCGGTCAGTCGCCCGAAGCGCGCGCCATCGTCACCGCCAACCGCGACCGGAAGTTCGCGCTCTCGCTCGACCTGCACGAAGACGTCGATGCGGGCGGGTTCTACTGCTACGATTATACGGACGACGGACTTGGCGCCGGCGTGGTGGCGGCGGTCGAGGCGGCCGGCCTGCCGGCCCAAGCGCTTCACGACGGCTACGATCTCGGTTTCGCATTGCCGGCCGGCACGGCGACGTTCGCGCGCGGGGTGGTGCGGGCCGATCCCCGCGCGGAGGCCGCCGCGCTCGGAGCGCTGACCTACACGCTCGCGCTCGCTCGCAACGCGGCGCCGCGCGCGCTGACCTTCGAGACGCCGTCGCGGGCGCCGTGGGAGACCCGCCTGGCCATGCACCGGGTCGCGGTGACCGCGGCCATCGCCGCGCTTTCCCAGGTTTCCGGCTAAGGGTCCCTCAGCGCCCTGGGCGAACGCTTGGGGCATGGCAGCAGAACGCGATCAGCTCGAAGTCGACGTCCTTTTCGTCGGGGCCGGACCGGCCAGCTTGGCGGGCGCATACCGGCTGGCGGAACTCGCCAAGGCGGCCGGCCGCGAACTCGAGATCCTGGTCATCGAGAAGAGCGGCGAGATCGGCAATCACGCCATCTCCGGTGCGGTGATGGATCCCAAAGCCCTCGACGAGTTGATCCCGGACTGGCGCGACGACGCTCCGGTCGAAGCCGCGGTCGGCCGAGACGAGCTGTGGTTCCTGACCAAGGGCGGCAAGATCAAGGCGCCGCTCACGCCGCCGCCGCTCAACAATCACGGCAAGTACGTCGCGTCGCTGCAGAAGATCGTGAAATGGCTGGCGGACAAGGCCGAGACCGCCGGCGCGCAAGTCTTCCCCGCGTTTCCGGGGCAAGAACTGCTGTGGGACGGCGACCGCGTGATCGGCGTGCGCACCGGCGACAAGGGACTCGACAAGAACGGGAAGCCGAAATCGAACTACGAGCCGGGCGCGGACATCCTGGCCAAGATCGTCATCCTGGGCGAGGGCCCGCGCGGCACGCTCACCAAACAGGCGATCCCGCGCCTCGGCCTCGACGACGGGCGCGAGCCGCAGGTCTACGCGGCCGGCGTCAAAGAGCTGTGGAAGTGCAAGCCCGGGAGCGTCACCGCCGGTTCGGTGATCCACACCCTCGGCTATCCGTTGCCCCCCGAGACGTTCGGCGGCGGGTTCATCTACGGCATGAAGGACGACGTGCTCGACATCGGTCACGTGACCGGCCTCGATTACGCGGATCCGACGACCGATCCGCACAACGAACTGCAGCGCATGAAGCAGCATCCGGCGATCGCCGCGATGCTGGACGGCGCCAAGTTGATCCGCTACGGCGCCAAGGCGATCCCCGAGGGCGGGCTGTTCGCGATGCCGCGGCTCTACGCCGACGGGCTGATGCTGATCGGCGACTCGGGCGGCTTCCTCAACGGCATGCGGCTCAAGGGCGTGCATCTGGCGATGAAGTCCGGCGCGATGGCCGCCGAGACGGCCTGGGATGCGCTGCAAGCCGGCGCGTACGACGCGGCCGCGCTATCGGCGTTCCAGCAACGCTTCGAGGCATCGTGGGCGTACGACGAGTTGCGCACCGCGCGCAACTTCCACCAGGGCTTCTCGGGCGGCCTGATCACCGGCATGCTCAACGCGGGGCTCGCCACGTTCACGGGCGGCCGCGCGTTCGGCGTCAAGGAGAAGCTGCCGGGCGAAGCCGGGTACGAGCGGATGAAGAAGGCCGGATACAAGCCGGCGCCGACCCCGCGCGCGACCATCGACAACGTGCTGACGTTCGACAAACTCACCGATGTCTTCAACAGCGGCACGATGCACGAAGAGGATCAGCCCTGTCACCTGCACGTCGCCGACACCAACATCTGTCGCGACCGCTGCACGGTCGAGTACGGCAACCCGTGCGAGTACTTCTGCCCGGCCGCCGTCTACGAGCCGCTGTTCGAGAAGAACGCGTCGGGTGCGGTCGAGGGGCGCCTGCAGATCAATTTCACCAATTGCGTGCACTGCAAGACGTGCGATATCGCGGATCCGTATCAGATCATCACCTGGGTCCCGCCGCAGGGCGGCGAGGGCCCGGTCTACACCGGGATGTGACCGTGCGTCCACATCGAGGAAACGGCACGCTCATGCCCGTATGAGATGCTACCGGCTATGAGCAGCATCAGCAATGACGTCATCCTCGAGGCCGTCGTCGATCTGACCGCCGCGGTCGGAGCGCGATTCGATCGCGTCGATGGCCGGCTCGATCGCGTGGATTATCGCCTGGGTGCGGTCGAGACGCGCCTCGGCGCAGTCGAGACGCGCCTCGGCAACGTCGAGAACCGGGTCGAGGGCCTCGAAGGGCAGATGGGCGAGCTGACGACGGTCTTGCGGAGCGTCGACCGGCGGCTCTCGGTCGTCGAAGCGCGCTAGCGAGCGCTCCCATGACGGTCAGCGTGAACGGTGCGGAGCGCGAATGCACCGAAGGGTCGACGTTCGGAGCGCTGCTCGAGGAGTTGGGCATCGACGCGCGCGCGGTCGCGGTGGCGCGGAACGACGAAGTCGTCAGGCGGGCCGACCTCGGGCGTGAGAGAATCTTCCAGGGCGACCGGATCGAGATCATCAAAGCCGTCGCCGGGGGATAGAGTCGTGGCAGACGTTCTGAAAATCGGCACCTACGAACTGCGGTCGCGCCTGATCGTCGGCACGGGCAAGTATCCGTCGACGGAAGTGATGCAGGCCTGTCACGACGCCAGCGGCGCCGACATGGTCACGGTCGCGATCCGCCGCATCAACATCGACGACCCGGCGGGCCGGACGATGCTCGACTTCATCGATCGCGCGTGCTATACGATCCTCCCGAACACCGCCGGCTGTTACACCGCGAAGGACGCGATCCTCACGGCCAAGCTGGCGCGCGAGCTGCTCGAGACGGATCTGATCAAGCTCGAGGTCATCGGCGACCAGCAGACGCTCTATCCCGACACGCGCGGCACGCTCGAGGCGGCCGAAAAGCTGGTCGCCGATGGGTTCACCGTACTGCCGTACATCGGCGACGATCCGATCGCATGCCGGCAGCTCGAGGAGCTCGGCTGCGCCGCGGTGATGCCGCTGGCCGCGCCGATCGGCAGCGGTCTGGGCGTCTGCAACCCGTACTCGATCCGGATCATCAAGGAACGCGCCGGCGTTCCGGTGATCGTCGATGCCGGCGTCGGCACGGCCTCGGATGCGGCCCTTGCCATGGAGCTGGGCGTCGACGCGCTGCTGATGAACACCGGGATCGCGGCCGCCGCCGATCCGGTCCGCATGGCGATCGCGATGAAGCACGCGACCGCGGCCGGGCGCGAGGCTTTCCTCGCCGGCCGGATGGAGAAGCGTCTCTACGCCAGCGCGTCGAGCCCGATGCGCGACCTGATCGGCACGCCGAAGTGAGCGACATCGGCGTCGACGAACTCGCCCGGCGGCGCGCCGCCGGCGAGGACGTGCTGATCGTCGACGTGCGTGAGCCGTGGGAGGTCGAGATCGCGTCGATCCCCGGGGCGACGCACATCCCGATGGCGCGGGTCGCGGCCGATCCGACCGTCGTGCCGCGCGACCGCGAGGTCGTCGTGATGTGTCATGCCGGCGGCCGGTCTCGCCGCGTCGTGCAATTGCTGACCGCCGCGGGGTACGACCGCGTCCGCAATCTCGCCGGAGGCATCGACGCCTGGTCGCGCAAGGTCGACCCGGCCGTTCGGCGCTACTGACCTCTCCCGGCCTCGACGAACCAGTGTACGGCGTCGCGTAGCGGCGCGTTCGCGTGCGCCCACTTCCCAGCGACCTCGTCGACGGCGACCTCCTCCATGGCCGCGATCGCGAACGCCTCGCCCAGCAGTTCGCGCAGGCGCGCCTCGTCGAAGAAGGCGTGCGCGACGCCGGCCTCGTCACCGTCCGAGGGCGCATACGTGGCCGCGTCGATACGCTCTCCCCGTCCGAAGCGCGCGTCTCGGGTCGACCCGAAGGTCGCGTAGAGCAGGCCGCCCGGCTCCAGCACGCGGGCGATCTCGAGCAGCCGCAGCCGGATGGTCGCGGGCGTGCCGTGGAGCAGGGCGTGGGTCGAGAGCGCCGCCGCGAAGCTCCCGGCGCGCTCGAGGGGCGCGATCGGCGCCGACTCCCCGATCGAGACGAAGGCGAGTCCGGCGGCGGCCAGCGCCGCCGCGTTGCGGCCGCTGCCCGTCCCGACCTCGAGGATCCGGATCCCGGCACGGTCCGGGATGCGCGCGAGGAGACGTTCCGTCAGCGGATGCGGAGCGCGGAACCCGGGTTCGGACGGCGAAGCAGGCGGCATATGGCGACCGAGACGCTCATTATCGTCGTCGGCGGCGACTACCTCGCGTTCGAGATCTGCCGCGAGATATTGAAGACGGCCGGGCATCGCGTCGCCCTGGTCTGGCGTCACGACGACGACCGGGCGGAGCGCAAGCTCCAGCACGAGGCTCGAGTGCTGGCCGCCGAGTTCGGCGACGCCTTCATCTTCCATAATTACGACGCGACGGAATCCGGCGTTCTCGAACGGGCGGGCCTTAAGGCGCGCGGGAGCGGCGGGAACTTCTGCCTGGTCGCGGTCTCGCAGGACGACCGATTGAATCTGCGCATCGCGCTTGCGGCGCGCGACATCAACGACGACGTCCAGATCACGCTGCGCCAGTTCAACCCCCTGCTCGGGCACAAGATCCAGGAAGGCCTGCGCTACAAGTGCACGGCCATCTCGCCGGCGGCGCACGCGGCCGCCACGTACGCGGCGGCGGCCGTCGACCCGGCTTGCTCGTACGCGCTTCCGTTCCCGACGCTCGAGACCATGGTCGCCGGGCTCGCGCGCCGGAATGCGCACGATCGTGCGTTCGGGCACGAGGCCGTGCATCTGTACGGCTTCTCGGAGCGCCTCGCTCCCGACTACGACGTGGTCGGCTGTACGGTGGACGAGGCCGAGGCCAAGATCGGCGCGCGCATCGTCGGCGTCAACGGCGACATCCCGTATCTGTGCCACGGCGAGGAAGCGCATCCCGATCGCGATCTGCTCGGACGCAAGCTCGCGGCCGAGGACCGGATCGTGGCGTTCGGACCGGTGCCCGGGCTGCGCGACGCCTGGCCGGATGCAGCCCGCCGTTCCAGCCGGTCCCAGCGCGAACGGGCGGGCGCCGTCTGGAGCGACCTGGCGAACTCGCTGCGCCGGGTCGAACCGATCCTGCGCACCGTGCTGATCGGGAGCGTGGTCGCGTACTTCGCGTTCGTCGCGTATTTCGCGGTGGTGATGCACCTGAGCATCCCGTCGGCGATGTACTTCGTGTCCACCACCATGACCACCGTCGGATACGGCGATATCACGCCCTGCCACGACTGCGCCGACAAGGCATCGCTCGGGATCGATCTGCCGCTCTTCGGCGCGATGCTGGCGATGCTGGCCGGGGTGACCATCTTCGCGGTCTTCACCGCGACCGTGACCTCGGCGCTCAACTCCGCGCAGGCCCGCCGTTTGGCCGGCCTGCGCCGGATCAACCGGAGCGGCCACGTGATCGTGTGCGGCGCAGGCAACGTCGGCTCGCTCGTGATCGACTACCTGCGCGACATGGGCGAACAGGTGGTCGTGGTCGAGCGCAACCCGGACGCGCTGCTGATCGAACTCGCCCGCGACCGCAAGATCGACCTGCTCACCGGGGATGCGACCAGCGACGAGACGATCGCGTTCTGCACGCCGGAGCGCGCCCGCAGCCTGGTCGGCATCACCAACAGCGATACCGCCAATCTGGAAGCCGCCCTGGGAGCGCGTTCGCGCGTGCGCGCGCGCGGCGCCGACGACCTCAACGTCGTGCTCCGGATCGACGACCTCGCGTTCGGGGCGTCGATCCAGCGCCACTTCGGCATCAACTCGTTCTCTACGACCGAGCTGACCGCACCGACGATCGCCGGGCTGGCACGTTTCGAGTCGACCCGCGGGCGCTTCGACGTCTTCGTCGGCCAGCCGTACGCGCGTCGCTTCCAACTCGCCGAGCGCGTCCAGACCCAGGCCAATCAACCCCCGCCGGCGCCGCCCGAACGGCCCGGCCACAAGGTCCGCTGGATCCCGCTCTACGTCTGGCGCGAGGCCGGTCCCGGCAAGGGAAGCGCGTACGCGATTCACAACTTCGAGACCGACGTGCGACCGGGAGACCGCCTCCTGTTCATGGTCCCATTGGACCAATTCGTGCAATAAGACCATCATACGGAGAGACGCGTGCTAAGCGAAGGCGACAAACTTCCGAAACTTACGGTAGTGGACGATACCGGTGCCAAGATCAGACTGGCCGACCTCGCGGACGAGTACCTCGTCCTGTATTTCTACCCGAAGGACGACACGCCGGGCTGCACCAACGAGGGCATGCAGTTCCGCGACGCCGCCAAGGCGTTCGGGAAGAAGAAGGCGCGGATCGTGGGCGTCAGCCGCGACTCGGTCGCCTCGCACCAGAAGTTCAAGGCCAAGTACGATCTGCCGTTCACCCTGCTGGCGGATACCGATCAGGCGCTCTGCGACGCGTTCGACGTGATCGGCGAGAAGAACATGTACGGCAAGAAGGTCAAGGGCGTCATCCGCTCCACGTTCCTGATCGACGCCAAGGGCGCGATCCTCAAGGTGTGGCCCAAGGTCAAGGTCGACGGACACGTCGCGGAGGTGCTCGCATCCATCACGTAGTCCAGTCCGACATCCGGCTCAAGGTCATCGGCTCGAGTTCGTCGGTGCCGCGACCGTCGCGCGCCTGTTCGTGCTATCTGGTCCGCAGCCGCGAGGCCTCGATCCTGTTCGATCTCGGGTCGGGCGCATTCTCGAACCTGCGCGAGGCGTTCGACTACACGGATCTCGACGCGATCGTGATCTCGCACATGCACGCGGATCACTTCCTCGACCTGATCCCGCTCCGCTACGCGCTCAAGTACGGTCCGCTCGTCCGCGAAGGCCGGCTGACGGTCTATCTGCCGCCGGGGGGCGCCGACGTGCTGCGCCAGATCTGCGCGGCCTTTCCGCCGGAGGGCGCCGGGAACTTCCTCGACGAGGTCTTCAACCTGCACGAGTACGACATGCGCCAGCCGATCGAGATCAACGACCTCCGCCTGACGTTCACCCGGACGGTGCACTACATCGACGCCTACGCCGTCCGCGCGGAGTGCCAGACCTCAAGCCTGGTCTACTCGAGCGACACCGCGCCGTGCGAGTCGGTCGTCAACCTCGCGAAGAACGCCGAGCTGTTCCTGTGCGAATGCACGCTCGGACTAAGCGAAGAGGAGAGCCCGCGCGGGCACACGTCGTCGCGCGAAGCCGGCCGGATGGCCAAGCAGGCCGAGGTCGGCCGGCTGGTGCTCACCCACTACGGCAGCGACTATGCGCCCGGCGAGTTGGAAGACTACGCCGAGCAAGAGTTCCGCGGCCCAACGGCCGTAGCCGACGACGGCATGGAGCTCAGCATCTAGCTCCCTGTCATCCCGAGCGTAGCGAAGCGAAGTCGAGGGACGACTCCGATCACGTGCGTTGTGGCGGTCCCTCGACTACGGGCCTTCGGCCCTACGCTCGGGATGACAAAGAGCGCTGCTGCCGCAGTTTTTGTTGGAGCCCTCTCAGTTCTCGAGCGGAGCGTTGCCTCGCGGGAGTGAGAACTGGATCAGGGCGCGGACCGGAGCGAGGCCGCGGCTGACGACGGCGCAGGTGGTGACGTGGAGGCCGAGCGCTTCGAGATCGTCCTTGGCCTTGAGCAGGCTGCGGGCGTTGGTGACGACGTCTTCGAGCAGCAGCACGCGTTGGCCGGCGTGGTACGGGCCTTCGACGAAGTCGTTGGCGAACGCGCCGTAGCTCTTGGGCGTCTTGCGGACGGCGATCATCGGGATGCCGCTCATCTGCGAGACCGCGGTCGCGATCACCACGCCGCCCAGCTCCGTGCCGGCGATCAGGTCGGGCTGGGTCTCCGCGACGATCGGTGTGAACAGGCGCGCGATCCGGCGCAGCACGTTGGGGTCGGCGAAGAGCGCGAACTTGTCGATATAGTAGTCGCTGCGCGCGCCGCCCGAGAGGATGTAATCCCCGCGGGTGAGCGCGCGCTCGACGATGATCTTCCGGAGCCAGACGAGTTCCGCGAGCGGTCCCGTCGGCCGGTCCGGGTCCCCTAGATACTCCACGTGGATGCGTTCCAGGATTCCGTCACCGGGTTGGGATCGAAGCCCTTGAAATCGGGGCTGACGGCCTGCGCCTGGCGGTCCCACCAGAAGAAGATCTGCGGGTTGTCGGTCGCGAGCAGTTCCTCGATGGTCGCGTAGGCCTTGGTGCGGGTCGGGATATCGTAGTTCGTGAGCGCCTGATGCTGGGCCGCGTCCATCGCCGCGCTCTTGTAGCGCGTGTAGTTATAGCCGCCCGGCGGGATGTTCGTGCTCACGAAGTTCGACGAGTTGTCCGGGTCGATGCCGGCGAACCAGCCCGAGAGACCGAGGTCGAACTTGCCGGTCTGCAAGATACCGAGCGGCGCGGGTGCGAAGAGCGTCGCGCCGTCGAAGTACTTGATCTGCACGTCGATGCCGACCTCGTGGAGCATCTGCTGGATCAGGACGGCGGCCTTCTTGCGGGTCGCGTTGCTGCCGTTGCTGACCAGGAGCAGCGAGAGCGGAGCGCCGCCCTTGGAGAGCATGCCGTTCGCGCCGGCAGTATAGCCCTCGGCCGCCAACAGCTGCTTGGCCTTGGCCGGGTCGAAGGCGTTGACGGTCACGTCCTTGTTGTAGGCCCACATGAAGTCGGGCAGGTCTTCGGTCGCGAGCTTCTGCTGGCCGAAGGTCAGCGTGTCGAGCAGGCGCTGCTTGTTGATCGCCAGCGTGATCGCCAGGCGCACGTTCTTATCGTCCAGCGGCGGGTGCGACGTGTTGAGCTGGACGCCTTCGTAGCCGTTGATGTTGTTGTAGTGGACGGTGACGTCCTGCATCGCCCGCAGCGCTGCGTAGGTCGCGTACGACGGCTCGAACATCCAGTCGATGTCGTGGGTCTGGAGCTCGTTCAGGCTGGTGTTCTCGTCGGGGATGATGTGGATGACGATCTGCTTGAGCTTCGGGGCGCCCTGGTAATAGTCGGCGTTGGGGACCAGGGTGATGTGATCGCCCTTGACCCACTCCGAGAGCTTGAACGGACCGGACCCGACGGGCTCGTTGTTGTAGGGGATGCGGTTGACGTCGGGATACTTCGCGAGCAGATGTTCGGGGACGATGGCGAACGGGCTATCGCTCTCGCCGAAGAACGCGGTGACGATCGGCGCGAACTTCTCCTTGAGGTGCAGGATCGCGGTCGTGTCATCGGGCGTGTCGATCGATCGGATTTCGTCGAAACCGTGGCGGGAGACGACGTTGTTGTTCGGGTTCATCATCGCTTGCCACGAGAACTTGACGTCCTTGCTCGTGAGCGGTACTCCGTCGCTCCACTTGACGCCCTTGCGCAGGTGGTAGGTGACCGTCAGGCCGTCCTTGCTGATGCCGCCGTTCTCGGTGGTCGGAACGACCTCGGCGAGCGCCGGGACGATCTTGCCTTGCGGATCGGCGGTCGTCAGCGGATCGAAGATCAGGCGGTCGACCATGTTGTCGGTGGTGTTCGAGGCCAGGAGCATGTTGAGGTTCTTGGGTTCGCTCTGGATCGCGATCCGCAGGACTCCCGGCTTGGTCCAGGAGTGCTCGCCGGTGGCCGACGTGGTGTCGGTTCCGGCCTTGCTGCAGCCGGCGATGACCGATGCGGCGATGACGAGGGCGACGAGACGTTTCATGCTCCAACTTTCGACGGTATGCGATTGCCCGGTACGGCGTCGTAGCGTTCGTGACGCCACGAGTAGGTGCCTAGGCCCTGGGTAGCGGTGCGGAGTTCGGTGATGTAGCGGGCCAGCTCCACCTGGGGGACGTCCGCCTCGACCACGTCGTAGCCGGTCCGATCGGCGGCGTTCATCCCCAGGATCTGCCCGCGCTTGCCGGTCAGCTGTTGGATGACCGTCGACGTATAGGCGGTCGGCACGGTGACGGTCACGCGCACGATCGGTTCGAGGACGGTCGGCGCGCACTTGGGGAGAGCGTCGCGGACGGCCATGCCCGAGGCCGTCTTGAACGACATCTCGCTCGAATCGACGTCGTGAAACGCGCCGTCGAACAGGGTCACGTGGAGGTCGGTCACCGGATAGCCGCCGACGCTGCCGTGGAGCAGCGCCTCGCGGACGCCCCTCTCGACGGCCGGGAAGAACTGACGCGGGACCACGCCGCCGACGATCTTCTCTTCGAACGTGACGCCGTTGCCGCGCTCGCGCGGGGCGAAGCGCAGTTTGACGTCGGCGAATTGACCGTGGCCGCCCGTCTGGTGCTTGTAACGCGAGTGGATCTCGGTGCCGGTGGTGATCGTCTCGGTGTACGGGATCGCCGGCGCGTGCATCTCGACCTCGACCTTGTACTTGCGCGCCAGGCGTTCGGCGGCGATCGAGACGTGCTGTTCGCCGCATCCGAGCAGCAGCAGTTCGTTGGTGACCTCGGCGCGCTGCAGCCGCAGGGATGGATCCTCGTCGATGATGCGCACCAGCATGGTCGAGATCTTGGCCTCGTCGATGCGCTCCTTCGGGCGGATCGCGATCGCGAAGACCGGCTCGGCTTGCGCGACGCGCGGGAGAAGGACCTTATGCCCGTTCGAGGTGAGCGTGTCGCCGGTCGCGACCGATTCCAGCCGCGCGATCGCGACGATGCTGCCGGGCGCGGCCTCGGTGACGGCCTCTTGCTTCTTGCCCTGCAGCCGGTAGAGCCCGGCGGAGCGGACCTTCTCGGCGCCCTTGTCGATGTCGGTCAGGGTCGCGTCGCTCTTGAGCGTGCCGGAGATCACGCGCACCACCGAGAGCTTGCCGCTCTGCGGATGGATGCTCGACTTGATCACCCGGGCGATCACCGGACCGCTCGGATCCGGATCGATCTCGCGTCCCTCGGCGTCGACCATCGGAGCGTCGGCCGGTGACGGAAACCACCGTTCCATCGCGCGCACCAGCGCCGCCACGCCCGCGCCCGACGTGCCGGAGGCGACCAGGACCGGGACGATCTGGTCGTGCGAACATTCCGCGCACAGGTCGCGCTCGATCTCATCGAGCGGCGGCTCTTGGCCTTCGAGCAGTTCCTCCATCAGATGGTCGTCGAAGTCGGCCATCGCTTCGAGCAGCTGCCCGTGCGCCTGATTCGCGGCGTCGGCCAGGTCGGCGGGGATCTCGGCGTCTTTCTCGCCCGCGCCGTCGAACATGCGCGCGCGCATCTCCGCCAGGTCGACGTAGCCTTTGAACGCGTCGGCCGAGCCGATGGGCAGCTGCTCGACCACCACGTGCCGGCCGTAGGCGTTCTGCAGCGCGGATACCGTGCCGGCGAAATCGGCGCCCGGACGATCCATCTTGTTGACGACGAACAGATGGGGCAGACGGCGCGATTCGAGATACTCGATCAGCGCCTGGGTCTGCACCACGCGCGACGGATCGGCGTCGATGACCACGACCGCGGCGTCGACGCCGGCGACCGCCATCTTCGTCTCTTCGAAGAAGTCGATGAAACCCGGGCAGTCGATCAGCGTCATGTCGATCGAGGCGTCGACGCAATGCGCGAAGCCGACCGTCGTGGATTGGGCGTGGGCGATGCATTCCGGTTCGTGGTCGGTGACCGTCGTGCCGTCGGTGACGGATCCGCGTCGGGTCGTGGCGCCGCAGTGGGCGAGGACCGCTTCGACCAGTGACGTCTTGCCCGAATGATGCGAGCCGACGAACGCGATGTTGCGGATGCGGGAGATATCCGTCATGTGACGATCGCTCCTTTAGGCCGATGAAGCCCGGCGCGGGGGCGCCGGGCTTGCTGGATGTTCTAGCGGCGCTTGGCCGCGGGTTTCTTTTTCGCCGCGGGTTTAGCCGCGGCTTTTTTCGCCGGCGGTGCCTTCTTGGCGGGCGCTTTCTTCGCGGGAGCGCTCGCTTTCTTGGCCGGTGCCTTCTTCGCGGAGGCGACCTTCTTGGCGGCGGGCGCTTTCTTGGCCGTCGCTACGGGCTTCTTGGCGGGAGCCGCTTTCTTGGCCGCCGGCACGGCCTTCTTGGTGCCGGGGGCGGCTTTCTTCGCTACGACGGCCGCCTTCTTGGCGGGCGCGGCTTTCTTGGCCGGCGCGGCCTTCTTGGCGGGGGCTGCTTTCTTCGCCGGCACGACCGGTTTCTTCGCGGACGCGGCCTTCTTGGCCGGAGCGGCGGCCTTCTTGGCCGGGGCTGCGGCTTTCTTGGCCGGGGCTGCGGCTTTCTTGGCCGGAGCTGCGGCTTTCTTGGCCGGGGCTGCGACTTTCTTGGTCGGCGCTTTGGCGGCCGGAGCCGCCTTCTTCGCGGCGACCTTCGGTGCCGGCGCGGCCTTCGGCGGTTTCGGCGGCTTCGGTTCCTTGGGAGGCTTCGGCTCCTTCGGGGGCTTGGGCGCCTTGACGACCTTCTCTTTGACCGGCTTTGCGGTCGTCCGGGTCGATCCGGTGGTGCGCTTCTTGGCGGCGATGGCGCGCGACGTCCGCGGCGCCAGCTCCGGTTGTTCCGGAAGGCCGAGCTCGGCGCGCGAGAACCCGCTGATGCTGCTGCCGGCCTGGACCGGTTCGGTGCGTCCGGCGTGCCGCTCGAGATGTTCGCGAGTCGCGCGCAGGGCGACCCGGGCCAGACGTCCGGCGACCGGGAAGACCAGTTCGTTGATGTCGGCCGCGTCGAGCATCTCGAGCAGCGTGTCGAACCCGTTGCCCATGTCCTTCGGGCTGTGCGCGTCGGAGCCGGCGGCGATGCCGACGCCCTTGGCCTTGGCCTTCTTGAGCAGGCGCGCATAAGATGAGAGCATCTTCTCGCGCACGCCCTCGGGGCGGTCGCGATACAGGAAGCGCGTGTTGAACTCGATCGCCATCCCCCGGGCGGCGCACGCCTCGACGAAGCGATCCTCGCAGTCCTCGAGCTTCTTCTGGGCGGGCCAGTGGCCGAAGGGGGCCGGCACGTAGAAGTGACCGGCGATCTGGCCGGGCAGCTTCTCGATGTCGTCGAGCAGGCGCTCCATGTAGAGCTCCCAGGTCCGCTCGGCGCCGACGACGTCGTGCAGCGACGCGAACTCGGGATTGTCGAACGGCCAGCTGAAGTCGGCGCCCTTCTCCGGGTGGTCGATGGTGAGGAAGTGCACCGAGCGGATCATGCCGTCGGGCTTCATCGCTTCGACGATGTTCTGCGCGTCCGGACGCGAGCGCGGATCGTTGTCGAGCTCCGCGCCGATCGAGAAGCGCATGCCGCGGCGCAGGCCTTCGGAGACGACCGCGGCGTGCGCGACGTCGACGCCGGCGACTTCCGCCGCGCCGTAGAGATCGCCCGCGTGCGCGAGCTTGAACGCCCGGCGCACGGTGTTGACCGCGCCCGGATCCTCGAACGTCAGATAGTTGATGTGATCGCTGACCATCAGGAAGCGCGGCGCGCCGCGTCGGCAGGCGTGGTAGAACCACAGGAACAGCATGCGCGGGGAGTACGCCAGCGGGCGCTCCTCGGCAAAGGGACGGTGTTCGCCTTTCGCATGCCCGTGTATGTCGGGGATGGCGTTGATGCGTGGGTCGCTCAGCGTTCTACTTCCTTTACTCCGCGCGGGATCCACATCTGGGAGCCCTTGCTGCGGGTCTGCGCCGGCTCTGGAGCGCGATGCTCGACCCAGGGCACGACGGTTTCAATGAGGAGTTCGATCCCTTTTTTCATCGTCTCGAACGACATCGAGGGATGCGTCTCCGATCCGGCCACGATCGCCTGCACCGGCAGGTAGGGCAGGTGTACGAAGCCGACCAGCGCCGGCGCCGATGCGTTCTCGTTCGCACCGAGCAGCTCGTAGAGCAGCTGGTTGCACAGGAACGTGCCGGCCGAGTTGGAGACGTAGCCGGGCACGCCGTTCTCGTGCCAGGCGCCGACGATCTTCTCGAACGGGAGATTGGAGAGGCGCGCGTCGGGGCCACCGCGCACGATCTGGTCGCTCTTGCGCATGACGCCGACGTTGTCGGGGTTTTCGAAATCGAGGACGTTGACGGCCACGCGTTCGAGCGACAGCGAGGCCCGTTTGGATGCCTGGCCGAGCCCGACGATGACGTCGGGACGGACCTCGGCGAGCAGTTCTTCCATCCGTTCGCGCAGGGAGCGCGTCTCGACCGGGAAGACGTGCGTGGCGATAGGACGTCCGGCGATAAGCCGACCTTCCAGCGCTCGTACGATCATTTCGCTCGGATTGACCTTATCGCCGCCGAAGGGCTCGAAGCCGGTCACGAGGACGTTCTTTGCCACCTGAGTTAAGGTTGGCGGCGTTGTCAGCTTCCCCTGTAGCCTTCCATCCGGAGGATGCGCGCTTTCATCTCCAGGCCGTAGCCGTAATTGTGGAGATCGCCGGCCGCGTTCACCACGCGATGGCACGGGAAGAGCAGCGGGAGCGGGTTGCGCGCCATCGCGCGTCCGACGGCGCGAGCCGCCTTCGGCTTGCCGATGCGCGTCGCGACCCAGGCGTAGGAGCGGACCTCGCCCGGCGGGATCTGGGCGGCGGCCCTCAGGGCGGCCTGTTCGAATTCGGTCAGATCGCTCAAGTCGACGTGGCTCTCGTCCACGTGCCAGGTGGCGAAGAACTCGTCGAGCGTCTGGCGGAGCCAGGGCGGCGCCTCGCCGCCGACCACCGGCCGGCGCAGCCGCTGTTCGATCTGCTGGCGGACGACGTCGAGGTCGTCGCCGGTGTCGATCCCGACGTAGGCGATCCGGCGATCCTTGAACCCGACGAAGAGGGTGCCGATCGGGGTCTCGATCGCGGTCAGGATGATCGGCTCGGGCCGGACCCGGTAGCGGATCTGGGCGATGTGTTCGACGACCTTCTTGGTGAGGTCGCACGACGGTTCGGGTTGCGGGAGACACGAGAGGCAGTACGCGACGCCCTCGAACTCTTCGTAGAGGTCCTGGCAGTGCGGACAGTCGTGCAGATGCCCGTCGACGGCCTGGCGGACGGATGCGGTGCATTGACCGCGGATCTCGTCCCACATCGCTTCGACGTCACGACAGCGCATGGGCGGTATCTCCTTCGGCCACGATGCGGCCGATCTGCGGTCCGAGGATGCGGCGCAGGACGCGCACGGCGCGATGCACGTGCGATTTGACGGTTCCGATGGGCTGGTTCAAGATCTCGGCGATCTCCGGGTGGCTCCGGCCTTCGATGAATCGCAGCGTCGCGGCCGCGCGGAGGTGCATGGGAAGCTGGAGGAGCGCCCGCTCGACCAGCGCGACTTCGGCGTTCTGCTCGACGATCGTCTCGGGCTGGGGCGGCCCGTCGAGCGACTCGCGCAGGAGCGCGTCCGGATCCGCGAGCGCGTCGAGCGCGACGCTGGTCGGCTTGCGGCTCCGCAGGCGGTTGCGCGTGACGTTGAGGGTGATCGTGTACAGCCAGGGCTGCAGCCGCAGCTCGGCACGCTGTTCGGGCGACATCTTGCCGAGGGCTCGGTAGGCGCGCACGAACGAGTCCTGCACGATCTCCTCGGCGTCCTCGCGGTTGCCGGTCATGCGCAGGGCGAATCCGTAGAGCCGGCGCTGGTAGTCGTCGACCACGCGCTCGAACGAATCCGCGCCGGGCACCGCCTTGAGCGGAGCCGGGGGTGCGGGCTTGGGCCCAACCGCTGGCGGCATACTCTCCCTTAGGAGCGGTGCGAGCGCACTCATACTGGCGCTAGGAACACGTGCTCGGACCCCACGGTTTCACGCCGCGGGGGCAAAAGTCCTCAGGAAAGTTCACACTTCCGACGCAGGTCGCATATGCCCCCCAGCGAAGGCTTCTCCATGGCGCAAGATGGAGTGCCGAAGGTGGATCCCACGACCGCGCGAGCCGTATGAGCTCGGGCGGTTTTTTGTTCATGTGACGAGGAAAGGGTAGCTTGATGCAATCGGTCATCGATCCCACGGAGATCTCGTTCGACGCGTATACGATGTGCAGTTTCAAGCCGGATCTCAAATCGGACCGAGCGGTCCCATTGGTCCTCATCGGATACCGCGCGCAACACGATCCGTGGTTCGTCTGGCTGGTGCCCAAGGAGGGCCTCTCCACCCACGGCCTGACCGACGATCCATACTACGCGAAAGTGCTCCACGAGCCGCGCGAGTACTTCACGAAGAAACTCAACAAATACGTCGAGGAGACGGGCTGCGTGAAGCGCGGCATCGAGATGCTCATCGACTGCCACCAGAACCACTTGGCGTTCACGCCGCTGACCGAACTGAGTGAGATGCCGTTCCGGCACCCGCTCGAAGTGCAGCTGGTCGGGGCGTTCTAGGGCGTCCTCGCGGCTTCGGTCGTCGCGGCGGCGGCGCTCGCCCGGATCGTCCGGAGATAGACGATCCGTACGGGCGTCGCCGTCTTGCCTTCGTGGAGCGTCCCGGTGACGGTCAGCCGCGCGTCGAGCGCGACGAGAAGCGCGCCGTCCTGCGCGTAGTACGCGATGCCGGCCATCCGCATGACGCCATCGATGGCGACGTCCGGCCGGTCCGGCAGCGGACCGCGCATCGGACCCGAGGCGTCGAACCGCACCCCGATGGCGGGCGTGCCCCCGATCGTGCCGCTCGGGCCGCGGCGCAGCGAACCGTGGAGCGTCGCTCCGGTGATCGGCGAGGCGGTGGCGAACGGCACGCCGCCGTGCAGCGCGCGCAGATCGCGCAGGGTGGCCGCATCGAGCGCGACCGCGAACGGCTGGTTGAGGACGGTCAGGAAGTCCGGATCGTCGTCGAATCGGTCCTCGAACGAACCGCTCGCGAGTAGTTCTTGGACGAAGCTGGCGCGCGCGTCGCTGCTCCCGGCATCGTCGGTCCGCGTGTAGTGCGCGTCGGCGTTGTAGCGCGTGGTCGCGCCGGCGACGGTGACGCGCAGGCGTTCGGTCCCGCTATAGGTCACCCGCGCGGCGGTGCGATCGCCGACGGTGAACGTATCGGATCCCGAGACGACGTACTGATGGTCGGAGCGAGGCCCGGGCGCGACCGCCAGTGCGGCGATCAGCGAGGCGGCGACGGCGGCCTGCGAGAGGCGGATTTTGGGTGCTCCGTTTCGGGTTACAGTATGTCCCTCTTACAGTACCACCCTACGCAATAGTCCTAACGGCTATTTCGTGCGCGACCCCGCGAGCGTCAGGCAGTCGAGATAGAAGACGACCGTCAGCGCCGCCACCGGCACGGTCAGCAGCGCGGAGACCGCGACCGACCACGACCGGGGGACCAGGAGCAGGATCAGAAACGGCAACAGGACGACGGCGACCGCGCGCCCGTAGCCGATGCGCGTGGTGGTGATGCGCACGCTCGCGAGCAGGCTGTCGGCCAGTAGGCGAGCGGGCTTCTCGTCGGGTGCGACGATCGCGTGGGTCTCGGCGAAGGCGAGCAGGGTGATGAGGATCAGCACGCCGGTCTCGCCGACCACCTGGGCGACCGGCGCCGCGCCGACGCCGAACGCGACGGCGATGTAGAGCAGGTTGATCGCCGCGTCGAGGACGACCACCGCCCAGACCCGCTCGGCGATGCGCCCCCAGATCGCCGCCGGTTCGACCGCTTCGGCGACGTAGTCGGCCGCGCCGAAGCCGAACACGATGGCCGTGAGCGGAGCGTACGCGAAGACCTCGCCGACGACGCCGGCCACTTCCGGAGAGATCCCCGGCGCGAACAGCAGCCCGAACTGGATCGCGACCGCGACCAGCGTGCCGATCGCGTAGAGCGGCCAGCGCCGTACGATGAGGCGGCCGGCCCGCCGCAGGAGCGTGCCGATCGAAGCGGGTTCGATCAAACCGTCTATCCGGCGACGACGCGGTTGAGGTAGAAGCGCAGGTCGACGGTGCTCTCGCAGACGACGACCGCGTCGATGTCGCGGACGATGCGTCCGTCGATGGTGAGCGTGTAGTCGCCGTTCTCGAGGCCGGCAAGCGTGCGCCAGAGGCTGCGCTCGAACTTGTCGGACGGCGCGCGCGCGCCGATGGCTTCGCGGACGGCGAGC
The DNA here is from genome assembly GCA_025451135.1 of Vulcanimicrobiia bacterium. Lineage (GTDB taxonomy): Bacteria > Vulcanimicrobiota > Vulcanimicrobiia > Vulcanimicrobiales > Vulcanimicrobiaceae > JALYSX01. The sequence goes on from JANWKW010000070.1 coordinate 19,344, forward strand.
GCCAGGATGGACCGGACGCGCAAGGGCGTGGCGAGCGCGAACGCCGTGTCGCCGACGGCGACGGCGTGGAGATCGAGCGGAACGCGGACGCGGATCATCCCCGACGAGTTTTGCCGAACTTCGAGGAGCCGCCTGCCGCCGGGGAGTAGGTGTACGGCGATGCCCGTTCTAGGGATACCAGCCGACACGGCCGCCGAGCGCGCCGCGCTCGTCGAGTCGATCTTCGCCGCCTTCCGCGAACGCGGCGAAGCCTCCGACGACGTCGCCGAAGGCGCCGAGACCGCGCTCGAACTGCTTCGCTCCGGCGACCAGGTCGCGCTCGACGCCTTGCTCGCTTATGCCGCGCAGTCGCCCGGATTGCTGCGCGAAGTCGAGAAGCGCCACGCCATGGAGACCGCATGAACGATCAACCGCGCCGCCGTCGCCGCTTGGACGAACCGAGCGGTGGAAGCGGCGGCGGCCTGCCGTTGATCCCGCTCGTCATCGTGGTCATCCTGGCCGGCCTGCTGATCGGCGCGGTGCTCGCCAAAGTGCTCGGCGGCGGCAAGAACGCCGGGCCGGTCGCCACGCCGCTCCCGGCCGTGACCGTGAGCGCCGTCCCGACGCAAACGCCGCTTGCGACTCCATCGCCGACACCACGCCCGAGCCCGAGCCCCGGCACATCGCCGAGCACGAAACCCTCGCCCAGCGTCAAACCCTCGACCTCCGCGAGCCCCTCGACGCAGCCGAGCAGCACCCCGACAGCCGCCCCGACCGCAAAGCCGACCGTCAAACCGGCCGCGCTCGCGACGGTGGCCCCGAAACTCGTGACGCCGAAGCCGGCCACGCCGCGCCCCGCCACGCCCAGGCCCGCGACGCCGAAGCCGACCGCGACGCCCGTCCCGCCGCCGCCGACCGCCGGACAGCGCGCCGCCGACGTCGTGCGCCTCTACCTCGACGCGCTGGCCCGCGGCGACGTGAACGAAGCCCGCTCCTATCTCTCGCGCGGCAACGCCAGCGAGACGTTCATGAACCGCAGCGCGCACCTCAACTTCGTGCGCCCGACCCAGAACAGCGACGGCACCTGGCTCGTCAACGCCGACGTCACCACCGACAGCGGCGACTACTTCTTCACATTCACCGTCAGCGTCTTCCGGCCTTCGCTCGCCGTCTGGACCGCCGCTGCCTTAAACTCCGGCGTGTACCGACCTTGCTTGTAGCCCATGGTGTGAACCCTTCTCCGGCCGAAAAGGCCGGCCTACAAGTCCACTATTCCGGGGCAACCTCATCCATGGCGATTGTGAAAAAATCGAGACGCCTCGCTAAGGGCGCACCCGCATCTCGCCCCGGCCCGCTCGCGCGAGCCAACCCATTCGCGAGCGATTCGATCGCGATCGCGTGCGGAGGTCTGGCTCGAGGTTGGCGTTGCGTTGGTGGGGGTTGGGCTGAGGTGCGGGGTATGCCCTAAGCGAGGCGTCTTGATTTTTTCACAAGAGCCATGGATGGCGTTTCCTTTGGTCGTTGTGAAAAAACAGGCGA
>JANWKW010000071.1 GCA_025451135.1 Vulcanimicrobiia bacterium
ATCCAGGCGTTCGAGCCGGTGCTGGTCGAGGGCAAGGCGATCCACCTCCATCCGCTCGTCTGCGCTCCGTACAACGCGGACTTCGACGGCGACCAGATGGCCGTCCACCTTCCGCTCTCCGCCGGCGCACAGGCCGAAGCGCGCATCCTGATGCTCTCTTCGAACAACATCCTGCTGCCCGCGTACGGCAACCCCGTCTCGATCCCGGCGCAAGACATGATCTTGGGCCTGTACTACCTCACGTTCCAGCGCGACGAGTACAAGGGACCGGCCAAGGCCATGGTCACCGGCGACGACATCGAGATCGTCCGCCCGCGCAAGAAGCACGCGCCGGCCGAGGACGCTCCCGGAACGCTGCCGACGTTCGGCGATCCGAAGGACGCGATCATCGCGTTCGACACCAACAACATCGGCGTCCAAGAGTGGATCTACGTGCGGTGGAACGGGCAGTTCGTCAAGACGACGATCGGCCGCGTGGTCTTCAACCTGGCGTTCTCGCCGGCGTGGAACCATCCGTTCATCAACCACACGCTCGACAAGAGCGCGCTCAAGAAGCTCATCACGGAGTGCTACCGCAACTACGGCAACGCCGAGACGGCGCGCTTCCTGGACGCGATCAAGGAGCTCGGCTTCCACTACGCGACGCTCTCGGGCACGACCGTCTCGATCAGCGACGTCGTCGTCCCGCAAGCCAAGCACGACATCATCGAGAAGGCGCAGACCGAGGTCGACAAGCTCCACGGGCTCTACGACCAGGGCTTCATCTCCGAAGACGAGCGCTATACCAAGACGATCGACGTCTGGTCGAAGGCCTCGGACGACGTCACGGCCGCCATGCAGGCCGCCCAGAACCCGCTCAACCCGGTGTTCATGATGGCGACCTCGGGCGCTCGCGGTTCGATCGCCCAGGTCAAGCAGCTCGGCGGTATGCGCGGACTGATGTCCGACCCGTCGGGACGCATCCTCGAGATCCCGGTCAAGGCCTCCCTTAAAGAAGGCCTGACCGTCCTCGAGTACTTCATCTCGACGCACGGCGCGCGCAAGGGTCTCGCCGACACCGCGCTGCGTACGGCCGACTCGGGCTACCTGACGCGTCGTCTGGTCGACGTCGCCCAGGACGTGATCATCCGCGAGGAGGATTGCGGCACCAGCGACGGCATCACCGTCGCCGACATCCGCGCCGGTAAGGAGATCATCGAGCCGATGATCGACCGCATCGTCGGTCGCCGCGCGGCCGAGGAGATCCGGACCGATCCGAAGCGCCCGACGACCGCGATCGTCAAGCGCGACGACGAGATCGACGAAGAGAAGGCCCGCGCGCTGGTCGACGCCGGGGTCACCTCGGTCAAGATCCGCTCGGTCCTGACCTGCAAGGCGAAGTACGGCGTCTGCTCGACGTGCTACGGCCGCGACCTCGCGACCGGCAAGCGCGCCGACATCGGCACGGCGGTCGGCATCATCGCCGCCCAGTCGATCGGCGAACCGGGCACGCAGCTGACGCTGCGTACCTTCCACACCGGCGGCGTCGCGACGGCCGACATCATCACCGGTCTTCCGCGCGTCGAGGAGATCTTCGAAGCGCGCAAGCCCAAGGGTCAGGCGACCATCACCGAGGTCGCCGGCACCGTGAAGATCTCGGACGACAAGCATCGCCGCGTCATCCACATCGTGGATGAGACGGGCGAAGAGCACGAGTACGACGTCCCGCACGGCACGCACCTCGACGTCCACGAGGGCGACAAGGTCGAGCCGGGCGACCAGCTCAACGAGGGCTCGCTCAACCCGCACGACATCCTGCGAATCAAGGGCGAGACCGCCCTGCAGAACTACCTGGTCCGCGAAGTGCAGAAGGTCTATCGCTCGCAAGGCGTCGACATCAACGACAAGCACATCGAGGTCATCGTCCGTTCGATGCTGCGCAAGGTGAAGATCGTCGAGGGCGGCGACACCGTGATGCTGCCGGGCCAGCTGATCGAGGTCGCGGCGTTCGCCGAGGCCAACGCCAAGATCAAGCAGACCGGCGGCCAGATCGCGACCGCGAACCCGGTCCTGCTCGGCGTCACCAAGGCGTCGCTCGCGACCGAGTCGTTCCTCTCGGCCGCGTCGTTCCAAGAGACGACCCGCGTCTTGACGGACGCCGCGATCAAGGGCAAGCACGACCCGCTGCTCGGGCTCAAGGAGAACGTCATCATCGGGAAACTGATCCCGGCCGGAACGGGGATGTCGCGGTACCGCAACATCGAGATCCAGCCGGAAGGTCAGGACATCGACGAAGAGGGACGTCCGCGCACCACGCCGTTCGACCAGATCTATGCCGGCATGCCGCCGATGACGGCGGACGACGCGGCGCTGGCCGAGGTGATGGGCGGAAACGGCGACGGCATGAGCCGTCTGGTGAGCGCGTACGAGCGCAATCGCGAGCCGTTGACCGTGCAGTACGAAGGCGACTACGACGATCACACGAGCGTCCACGCGCCGCCCAAGAAGACCCAGTACGACAAGATCAAGGGCATCAACCCCGAAGACCTGTAGGCTGTGTCTTGAGGAGCGCCGGTAGGCGCGTCTCGAAAGAACGAGAGGCTCCGCGCAAGCGGGGCCTCTTTTCGTATGCAGCGAAGCGCGGCATATGAGCGCTTCCTCGCGTTTGAAGATCGCCCGTCTCGGCATGTACCTGGCCGGCCTGGTGGCGGTCGTCAATATCAGCGTGATCTATCTCGCCCTGCCGTCGATCGAGCGCGCGCTCCATGCGGGCATCGCCGACCAGCAGTGGATCGTGAGCATCTACCCGCTGATGGAAGGCGGCTTCACGATCGCGGCCGGCACGCTCGGCGACCTCTACGGCCGCAAGCGCGTGCTGACCATCTGCGTCGCCGGGTTCACGCTGGCGACGTTGGCGTGCGCGCTCGCGCCGGGCGCGATCCCGCTGATCGTCGCGCGCGGCCTCCAAGGGATCTTCGGCTCGGCCCTGCTCTCGCTGCCGGTCGCGATCCTGGTCGCGATGGCGCCGGGCCCGGACGAGCGCGAGGACGCGGTCCGCGCGTTCGCGATGGTCGCCGGCCTGGGCGCCGTGGTCGGCCCGGTGCTCGGTGGCATCCTGGTGCACGCGTACGCGTGGCCGTCCGTCTTCTACGTCTCGGTCGCGCTCGGCGTGCTGGTCGCGGCGACGCTGCCGTTCGTGGAGAGCGGCAGGCTCGAAGCGGCGCCGCGCATGGACTACGCCGGGCAGGCAGCCAGCATCCTGGCCCTGATGGCGCTGAGCTTCGCGATGATCGAGGGGAACGCGACCGGTTGGTTCGCACCGCCGATCCTGATCGCGTTCGCGGTCTTCGTCGTCCTGATGATCGGCTTCGTCGCGCACGAGCGGCGGACCGCGCATCCGATGATCAAGCTCGCCTACTTCAAGCTGCCGGTCTTCAACGGCGCCGCGCTCACGATCGGCATCCTGAACTTCGGGTGGTTCGGCATCATGCTGGTCTGCACGCTCTACCTCCAGAACGTGCTCGACGTGAGCGCGCTCGCCGCCGGCTTCTACCTGATGCCGAGCAACGTCGCGTTCTTCGCGGCCAATCAGCTCAGCGCGCGGCTCGATCGCGCGGTCGGGCTGTTCGCGACGACCATGATCGCGCTCGGCGTCAGCCTGCTCGGCATGCTCTGGATGCTCGCCTTCACCGTCTCGACCCCGGCCTGGGAGGTGGCCGGCGCGCTGTTCGTGATGGGTCTGGGGTGGGGCGCGGTCTTCACGCCGGCTCAGGCCGCCGGCATGCGCGTCTGCGACGAGGCCGACCAGGGTTTCGCCGCCGGCGCGATGGCGCTCTCGCGCAGCGTGTTCGGTGTGATCGGCATCGCCATTCTCGGTGCGATGATCGCGGCGAGCATGGCGCTCGGCATTACCGCCAGCCTCTCCGGATCGGGCGACGCTCCCGCGACGATCCGCGCGGCCGCGCTGACGATCCACCACGGCGGTGCGTTCTCGCTGCTCGCCTCGCCGCCGCCCGGCCTGACGGCGGTCGGGCTCGAGCCGGTCCTCGACGCGTCGTTCGTCTCGGGCATGCGCGCCGCGATGATCCTCTGCATCCTCGCGACCGTCGCGGTGACGGCCGTTATCGGCTGGCTGCTATCTCGACGAACAGATCCAGCCCGTTGATCAGACGCATCGCGTCGATGCTGGAGGTCCGCGCCTCGAGCAGCGCCGGCGAGAAAACCAGCACCGCGAGCGCGTGGGCCCGCGAGACGGCGACGTTGAGGCGGTTGCGCTCGAAGAGGAACTGCGTGCCGCGCGGAATCGACTCGCCGCCCGACGACGCCATCGTGTAGAAGACGACGTACGCCTCGCGTCCCTGGAACTTGTTGACGGTACCGACTTCGATGCCGTCACCGACCCGGGCGCGCACGGTCCGCTCGACGACGCGTCGTTGGGCGTTATACGGCGTCACCACGATGATGTCGGAGGGGCGCAGCGCTCGTCGCGCTCCGTCGCGGTCGACCACCGTACCCTGGAGAAGACGTTCGATCTCGTCGGCGATACGGTCGGCCTCCTCTTGCGAGGCGGACCGGTTCCCCTCATGGGCGATCGCGATCGTGCGCAGCCCGGTGCCGGAGAAGCCCGGCGAGTCGACCCGCTGACGATCGCACGCCGGAGCTTGGTGCAGGCGTCCAGCGTACGAGATCTGCGAGACGAACGCGCAGACGTCGCCGTGCATGCGATAGGTCCTGTCGAGGAAGACCCCGCGATCGGGCGGGACGGTCGCATCGTCCCCGAGCAGGTGCGCGAGCGCGGATGCGCCCGCCGGCCCTTGGTGCGAGGCTTTCGAGACCTGCGCGAGCTGCTGCGGATCGCCGATCAAGACGACGTTCTTGGCGGCCGGCGCCATCGCGAGCGCGTTCGCGAGCGGCAACTGCCCTGCTTCGTCGACGAACAGATAGTCGAGCGTGCCGGTCAGCTCCGGTTTGGAGAAGAGCCAGGCCGTGCCCGAGACGATCTGGGGCACGTCGTTCGGATCGACGTCGTCCGCGACCGAGACGAATCCGGCCAGGGCGCGCGCATTCGGCACGTAGGCGTTCTCGTCGGCACCTTTGTGCGCGACGGTATAGGCGACGCCCGCGGCGGCGGCGTGCGCGCCGATGCGGTCGAGCAGATTGTGCGCGACGGCGTGCGACGGCGCCGCGATCCCGACGCGCATCCCGCGCTCGATCAAACCCGCGATGATGCCGGCCGCCTTGGTCGTCTTTCCGGTCCCGGGCGGTCCCTGGATCGGCAGACACGTCGACGCGAGTGCGTCGACGACGGCCGCGACCCCGGCCGCGTCGGTGACGTTCGGCTGGACGATCCCGCCGCGACCGGCGCCGTGCAGGCGCGGCGCGCGCGCGAGCAGCAGATCGAAGACCGCTTCGTCGGGTACGGCGGCTCCGTGCGAGGCGAGCAGTCGCTCCGCGATCCCGAGCAGCGAACGCACGAGCGCCTCCGTGCCGATCTCGGTGAACTGCACGATCGCGCGCGGAGGGTCGAGCCGGCCGCCTTTGCTGGCCTTCCAGACGAGATGACCGCGTTCGTCGTCGATGCGGACGACCTTGCCCGCCGGTTCGCCGGTCGCGAGGTCTTTCACGTAGCCCGCGTCGATCTTATGGTTCTGCGGCGGAAACGCCAGGACGGTGCCCTCGGCGTTCACTCCGAGGACGGTCAGATCGCCGATCGCGGACGCGTTCTCGACCGCGACGCCCGGGTCGTCGGCATAGGCCGCCAACAGATCGAAATACTCCCACCAGGCCGGCCGGCGCTCGCGTTCGTGATATTGCAGCAACTCGGACAGGAGCCACGCCGCGCGCATCCGCTCGGGCAGCTTCGCGATGTCGTCGACCACCAGGTCGCCCGGCAACAGCGCGTTCAGGCGCTCGGAGATCGCCGCGATATCGTCGAGCAGCGCCTGACGGCGAGGCGAGACCGGTTTGGGCGGCTCGATCGCACGGGCTTCGACGGCCGGCGCGTCCTCGCGCAGAGACCACAGCCAGGTGAGCAGATGTTCGGTCGAGACGCAATCGAAACGATTGTACTGCTCGATGTCGTCGAGGATCCCCCGGTCGGGCGTGCCGGCGGCGCGGCTCGCGAGCCAGCGTTCGAACTCGACGATCGAATCGTCGCCCTTCTTGACGCCGGTGCGGCGCTCGTCCTCGTAGTAGTTCTCGAGATACTTGATGCCGTAGTGGGGCTGGCCGACCGCCATGCCCTGGCGCACGACCTTGTAGAGGTCGACGAACCGGTCTTCGCGGAGCAGATCGGCGATCTCGTCTTCGCGCGTGTGGTGCCGCTCGCTCAAGCGCTTCATGGCCGTCACCTCGTACGGCGCGTAGTGATAGATATGGAACGACGGGTATGCGGCGCGCCGGGCCATCACGAAGTCGACGAACGCTTCGAACGCCTGCTTCTCGTGGAGGCGATGGCGCGGGGCCTGCGGACCGTCCCGGTCGCAGCCCCAGAACGGCATGAACGCGCCGTCGAGCGTGTAGACGCCGAACAGATACTCGAGGCCGCTCTCGCCGCCGAACCAGCGATCGCCTTCGGAGTAATACGGATCGCCTTCCATGTCGAAGAACAGGTCGCCCTCGTCGCGCGCCGGGAGCAAGCCGAAGGCGCGCGGTTGCGGCAGGTCCGGATCGATCTCCAGCAGTTCGACCGTGTTCGGTCGCGCGACGCCGGCCGCGAGTGCGTCGCGATGTTCGCGCTGGAGACGCGCTTGCCGGCGGAGCGTCTCGAAGATCGGCGGCCGGATGTCGGCCGGGCGATCCTCCGGCTGCGCGTACGAGAGCGCTTCGAGCGTGGCGGTGCCCGCGGCGGTCAGGCGGTCGACGTGCAGGCGCATGATCCGCGCGACCCGGCTGAGCGAGTCCGCCGCGTCGAGCTGGGCGTCGCAGAGCGCCTGGAACGAGCAGAGATCGCAGTGCAGGACCGGATACGGCGCGGTCTCGGCCGCGCGCTCCATCGACGAGAGGAACCGCGCCTTGACGGCGCGGTAGTGCGCCGCGAACTCGGCGACCTCGAACGATTCGGTCCGCCCGTCGCCGAGGATCACGTGCATGCGTCGCGGCGCGACTCCCTGCACCCGCGCGACGTGTTCGCTGTAGTTGCAGAGTTGGAGGATGAAGTACGGTTCGCTGGTCCGCGCGAGCTTGGTATCGCCGACCTCGTAGTGATAGTCGCCCAGCTCCGACGGCCCGTCGACGCGCAACAGAAAATCTGCATAGCCGAGCCAGCGATCGTGGAGGAAGGCGGCCTGATAGATGACCGCCGCGCCGGCGCCCATGGCCGCGATCGTCGCGTCGACGGCGGCGTCCGGCGGCGAACCCCGCTCGGGTCGCGGAATCGTGACGACCTCGAGCCCGTCCTCGATCAGCCGCTCGAGGTACCGGCGTTCGTGGGCTTCGCCCAGGTCGCGCAGCACGTCGGCCTGCGGCCGGTCGACCTTCGGCCGTTCCAGCCTGCCGAGCGCGACCTCCCGTTCGAGCGCGGTGAGGTGCTCGCAGGCGAGGTAGTTATTGAGGTCGGTCGCGGAGTACGCGATCTCGCCGGCTAGTCGGAGCATCGTGGGCTCATAGTATGGGATGGGGATGCCATACGCCTGGCATTCTTCCAGGCGTAGCTAGTAGGCTCCGTAAAGGCCGAGTTCCGGTGCATAGTCGATCGTTTGATCGCGCGTCCCGTCGAGTCCGCGACGCTGCAGCGTCGCATGCTGGTAGGTCTGGACGAAGAGACACGGCCAGATAGTGCGCAGGGACGAGAGATCGGCCGTCCGGATTTCGAGCCAGATCTTCCCGGACGCTTCGCGATGGGCGAGCATCTGCATGCCCTCGGGATTCGGTGGACGCCGGTGCAGGTCGAAGTAGGCGTGGGTGTAGGCGGCGACGGCATCGAGAAACTCTTGCGCCGCCGGGCGGATGTCGTCGCCGCATTGCGACCAGGTCTTGAGCGCGAACGGTCTTCCGGCCGTGGGAGTCGGTTCGATCTCCGGCGTTGGCGTCGGCGTCGGCACGGGGGTTGGCGTCGCGCGTGCCGCACCGCCCGAACCGGACGCGGAGTTCCGGCCCAAGCCGATGCTGAACGGAGGAGCGTAGAGCCCGACCTCGGGTGCGTAGCGCGGGACCGCGCCGGTCGCGTCGAAGCCCATGTGTCGCTTGGGCACGAGAAGGTGCCGGTCGGCGACGTCCTTCTCGCTTCCGCCGTGGACGAGTGCGCAGAACCCGAGCGGCATGTACGCTTCTAGGAAATCGTAGATCGTGCCCGTCGGCGCCAGGACGATCGCGTACGATGCGCCGTTAGGCTGGTAGGTGAACTGGATCGCGCCGAAGGTCGCGGGCGGAAATGTCGCCGGGTATGCGCCGCCGGCGCGCGCCGCCTCGACGGATGCCGCATACCGTTTCCACGCGTCGAGGATCGCTTCGGCCGGCGCGACGTCCTTGGGCCCGCAGCCGACTCCATTACGATCGATCGCGAACGGCGTCTTCGGGGGACCGCTTTCGAAGGGCACACTGGTCATATAGATCGTCAACCCCCCGCCCGGCCGTTGGAACTGCTCGGTTGGGATATCGAACGATGGTCGGCGCTCGGGCGCGCCGAGATGAAAGCGATAGCCGACCCGTAGCGTGCGCGGCGGGAGCGGTTGCGCGATCGTCGGAAACGCGCCGGCGAGCATCGGAAGCGGTACTGCGCCGTCGGCGACCGCGAACGGGCCGGGATGGGTGTTTCCGATGTTCGATATCGTGACCGAGAGCAGCCCGCGCGGGAGCTGGGCGAGAACACCGGCGTCGAAGGTAAGGTAGCCGGGGAGGTTGCTGGCGTTGTTCGAGGAGATGGCATGCGCGGCGAACAGTGCGGCCGCATTCCGCCCGACCGAGGTGCTCAGGGAGAAGCTGGCGGAGTCCGGCGCGACGTTCGGGAGCTGTCGCCCCGCGATCACGGTCGAGCGCGTCCCGAAGATCAGCGGGTCGGTCCCGTACGCGATCGCCGACGTGCGCGTGAACGTGGCGGAGGCGCGCGTTTGCGAGCTGAGTTGCGCCGAGAGGGAGAGGCTTGCGCCGCTGTAGATCACCCGATCCGCCAGCCCGCTGACGTTGAAATACAGATCGCCGAGCGAGACGGTCCGGGTATCGCCGCAGGTGGCGCGAGCGTTCTGCTGCGCGAGCGCCTCGGAGCCGGGAGCGAAGAGCGAAGGATCGAGTCCGAGCGCGTTGACGGTGGCGCCGATGAGTCCGGAGGTCTGGACATTTCGATGAGCCGAGAGCGTCGCGCTCCAGCCGACATTTGAGAGCGACCACGCGAGCGATGCCGAGGTCTGCCTGGTGTCCGAGGAGCTGCCGCTCGGTCCCACGCCGACGCCGACATTGGAGGCACAGACGAACTGCAATTGCGCGGGCGCGGAGACGCCGGCGAAGGCCGCGGTCGGACCGCTGAGGTTACCGGGGCTGAAGGTGGCGCTCACGCTTTCGCGCGGTGAGAAAGCGTAGGTCGCTTCGAGCGATCCGCTCGTCTGCGATGCGCCCGAGCTGGCAGTGCCGAAGCGCTGGAAGACCAGGTCCGTGCCGAGCGAGAAGTGCGGACGATCGACCAGTGGCAGCGTCGTCGTCGCGCGTAGCGAGGTCGTGCGCGCGAGGGCGATCGGCAGGATCGGGCCGAACGCGTCGCCGCCGCCGATGGTGGAGGTGGAATCGCTGGCGAACGTGATCGGGAGCGAGAACTTCGGGCCAAGTCCGAGACTGATATTCGCCATCACGCCGGATTGACGCGAGTTTTGGAAGCTCGTCGACGGCACGTTCACGCCGTCGACGTAATAGCCGCTCTGGTCGAGGGCGTCCTTGAGGCGGTTCGCGTAGACCTTCAGATCCACCGTGCTCGTGCCGAGACGGGCGGAGTCGTCGAGTTGGAGCGCCGTCAGCGATTGGCGTTGGAGATTCGTCGGTCCGTATCCGCATGGAACCGCGCCCGTCCACTGGCGGCAGACCAGCGGAATGCTCGAGTCGAGCGCGACGACGTTCGCCAACAGCGTATTGCTCGTCGAGAACTCGTAGCGCAGTTGGAGGGCGTCGCCGGTCACGGACGGCGACGCATCGTGTGAATAGAAGAGCCCGCTGGTATCCCGAAAGCTCAGGCCGTCGAGCGCATCGCTTACCACGTTGCGGGCGTGCGAGTAGGAGACGCCGATCTGCCCGATCGTGCCGGCCTCTTGCAGCGCGATGTCCGTTCCGTGATGCGATGCACCGACCGCGCGAATGACGCCCTGCCACGCGAGCGACGGACTCCGCGTGGTGAAGCCGATCGTCCCGCCGCCGCCGGCGCCCGGTGTGACGCTGGCGCCGGAAAAGATGTCGGCGTTGAAGAGCGCCGTGCTCTGCGTCGATCCGGGAAGCGAGACCGGCACGCCGTTGATGGTGAAGCCGGTCTGATTCGGCGCATAGCCTTGGATCGAGGCGGTGCCGTCGGTTCCGAACGTGACACCGGGAAGCGACTGCAGGGCCGAAACGACCGAGTCGCTCAGCGCGGCCTGCGTGCTGTCCGCTTTCACTTCGCTCGCGTCTTTCGCGGGCGTGCGCGCGGTCACGGCGACGATCTGTTTGAGCGCGGTCGAGACGAGCCGCACCGCGAGCGCGAGCTGTTGACCGGACGCTACCGCGACGTCCTTCGCGACGACGGTCTTATAGCCGTACCGTGCGACGGTGACCTGATACGTCCCGGCTGGAAGCGCAGTGAGGACGGCATCGCCGGAACGGACGGAGGCTGCGACCCTGGTGACCGGGCCGTCGGCCGTCGCACGGGCCAGCCAGATCGGTCTGCCCGTCGCGTCGGTGATATGAACGGTCAGGGTCCCGGTCGACGCCGCAGCCGGCGCGACTCGCGGGATCCCAATGGCGATCAACGCGGCGAATAAGAGAACAACGCGCCACCGAGCGAGAGACGACCCTACCACGGCTGGGAGGTTGGGCGTTGGCTGGTTGCCGGACCTGCTTTTCATAATGCCACCCACTTGGCACTAAGGGGCCGTAGCATGGCGGCGAGATGGATGCCCTGCTAGCCGCCCAACGTCTGCCCCGCGTCGCCGATGCCGCCATGCGCAATGCCGTGATCGCCGCTCTCGCGGCCGGGAAGCGTCCTACCCCCAGCGCGCTGGTCGGCGATGCGCTCGTCCGGTTCGAGCGCGCGGTAGAACTGAAGACGCCCGACGGCATCCGCCCTGCACTGCTGTTCGCGCAACGCGACCGCATCTTGCGCGGACTGCGCGCCTTCCTCGAATTGCGGGTGGCGACCAGGCTCTTCGGCATACGGTCGCGCGATCTGATCGCGGTCGGCCCGGCGGCCAAACCCTTCGACGCGATCGTCCGCGGAAAGGACGGCCGGTACCATGCGGTCGTGCTCCGAGCGATACCCCGCGACGGCCGCCGACTCGAATTATTCCGGCGCATCCGGGTCGCCGCCCGGAATTGCAAAGCGGCCGTCATCGAGAGCATCGTCGTCTGCGATCTCGATGGCGGCCGCTCGCGGCGGCTTCGGGTCGAGGGCGGCTCGCTCGGGCGGGCGGCCTAGTATCTCAGCGAGCGATCCCGACGCGCAGGGCCATGACCGCGACCTGGGTCCGGGCGGTCAGGTTGAGCTTGGCCAGGATGTGCGAGATGTGGTTCTTCACCGTCTTGTCGCTGAGCGAGAGCCGCGACGAGATCTCCTTGTTCGAGAGCCCCTCGGCGACCAGGCGCACGACCTCGAGTTCGCGGTCCGAGAGCAGGGCTCGCATATCGCGCACGGCCGGCGCGCCCGGGACGGGCTGGAGATGGCGCGCCGCGCTCGGGGCCATCGCCTTGCTCGCGCTCAGGAACTCCCCGACCGTCAGGTCGCGCAGGGCATCCAGGACGCAGACCACCGTTCCCGGCGAGGCCTGGCGCGTGAACTCGAGCGTCGAACCGGCCCCGGCCGCATCGTCGGTGTAGAGCAGAACGTCCGGGCGTACGGTCCCGACCGGCGCGGCCGTGCTGGTGCGCGCGGCGACGGCGAGACCGGCATCGAGGCCCATCAAGCGGTTGAGGGCCTCGGTCAGCTTCGGGTCGCGTCCGACGATCTGGACGTCGGCGCGATAGTGGCTCGCGGGGGTGGCGATCATGGTTGACTCCTCGGGGTGGGTGGGCGGCGAAGGTCGGCTCCAGTGATAGGAGAAGCGTACCCTCGTCGCCTTTCCTGGGACTTACGGCCCACAGCCGATCGCTTACAGACCGCTTACACGAAGGGGAGCATGGAAGAGCAGACGCCCGGACCCGAGGTCCGGCGTAGTGGCCTCCTCGAGCGGCTCGAGCGGGTCCGCCCGACCCTGGTCGCGCTGATCGCGCCGGCCGGCTTCGGGAAATCGACGCTCGCCCGGCAACTGCTGGGTCACCGTGCGGGCTACGCCATCTGCGATTGCGCGGGCGTCGCCGACGATCTCGATCTTGCGCGCCGACTGATCCCCGCGCTGGCGATCGAGTCGCCCGACCGGGTCGGCGCGTTGACCCAACGCGAGCTGATGCTCGGCGACGGCGGCACTTCGGTCTCCGAGCGCGTCCGGCTGGCGCTCGAGGCGTGGCGCGAACCGACCGGCGGCACGTCGCTGGTCTTCGAGAACGCCGAACATCTCGCGCACTCGCCGGCGGCACGCGACTTCTTCGCGCGTCTGCTGGCGCAGCGTCCGCCAGGCCGTTCGATCGTCATCTGCTCGCGCGAATCGCTGCGACTGCATCTCACCCGGTTCGCGCCGCCGCACGAGATCATGGTGCTGCGCGCCGTCGATCTGGCCTTCGATCGCGACGAGATCCGGTCGATCTTCGGCGCGCACGTCGACGACGACGCCACCCTCGACCGGATCCTGGCGGTCTCGCAGGGTTGGCCGATCGCGATCTTCCTGGTCAAGCGCTTCGCGGCCGAAGGCAGGATGGAAAAGCTGCTCTCGCGCCTGGACGACGTCGCCTTCGAAGAACTGCACGACTATCTGGTCGACGAGGTGCTCTCGTCGCTGGACCAGCGCACCGTCGACGCGCTCTTCGCCGCCGCTTCGATCCCGCGCGCGACGCCGCTCGACGTCTCGTTCGCGCTCGACGACGCCGCCATCGCCGACGAGATCGCGGAGTTCGCGAAAGAGTCGCCGTTCGCGGCTCGCAACGCCGACGGCACGCTCGCCGTCCATCCGCTGCTCGCGTCGCTGCTGCTCGAACACCGCGAGGAGAAGCGCAGCGAGCTGCTCTCGGCGGTGGCCGAGCGGTATGCCGCCCAGGGTTCCTACGTCCGCGCCGCGGAGCTGCATCTCGCGCGCGGCGATCAGGCCGCGGCCGCGCAGACGCTCGGCCGGCACGAGGTCATCCGCGACCACAGTCCGTCGATGGAGTACGCGCGCGCGCTCTCGTCGCTGGAGCGGTCGCAGGTCCGCACGTACCCGCGGCTGTGGGGCGTGACCGCGATGATGCGCCTGTTCTGCGTCGACACGGAGGACATGCTCGAAGAGGCCGAGGCGATCTATCGCACGTTGCCGCCCGAGACGTCCCCGATCGAGCGGTATTACATCTTCGTCTTCCGCGTGCTCTTCATGTCGTACGTCGGGATGTTCGAAGAGGCGATCGAGATGATCGATGCGTTCGCCCGGGAGAACGGCGTCCCCGAAGAGCCGCGCTCCCTGCTCGACGGTTACGTCGCCTACGTCCGCGCGCTGCTGATCGCGCGCCTGGGGCGCTTGGACGAGGCCGAGAAACAGCTGATGCTGGCGTTGCCGCTGGTCCAGCAGATGGACGTGATGGCGTCCGGCACCCTGCTCACGCTGGGCGCCGACATCGCGCGCGTCCGGGGCGAACGCGCGATGGAACGGCAGTTCATCGATCGCGCGCTCGAACACGCGCGCCGCTCGGTCCTCTCGAACTTCGTCGCTTTCGACTTGACGGAAGCGGCCATCGGCGCGTGGCTGGCGGGCGAAGAAGAGGCCTTTGCGCGCTACGCGGTCGAGCTCGAAGAACACGTCGAGCGCCTCGGGATCCGCGGCTTCGCCTATCTCGCGGCGGTCGCGCGGGGCCGCGCGGCCGAGCCTACCGAGGTCGATCTGCTCAAGTACGTCGCGGTCGGCCGGCTGATCGCCTGCGGGGACGCGACCGACGCGCAGGACGCCGCCCGGCTGGCGCTCTCGGCGCTCTCCGCTGCGGAGCTCTACCGCGCGCCATTCACGGACTGTCTGGCCGCGATCGCGGTCGCCCTCTTCGAGCCCGTGCAGTTCGCCGACTACATGGAGCGCGCGGCCCGGTGCGCCGCTCGCTGCGACTCGCGCGCTCTGCAGAAGGCGGTCGCATCGATCGCCGCACGCGCCGGCGATCACGGCATGCTCGACGCGTTCGTCGCGCGGCTCTCGCGCGAGCGCGAGCGCCGGTCGCCGCCCCTCGAGATCGAACTGACCAGCGGTCGGGTCACGAGCGCCGGAACGCCGGTGACGCTCTCCGATCGCGAACTCGAGTTGTTGGTGGCGCTCTCGCTTCGGCGCGAGACCGTGCCGCGCGGGCGGCTGGCCGACATGCTCTGGCCCGAACTCGACGAGTATGCGGCCCGCAACGCGTTGTCGGTCTGCCTGCATCGGCTGCGCGCGCACCTCGGTTGCGAGGGCGCGATCGTGCGCAGCGGCGACGGCTACCGGCTCCACGACGACGCCTGGGTCGACCTGTGGGAGATCGACCGGCTGGTGGCGGCCATCCGCGCGCGCGGCACGGTCGGCGAGGTCGAGCGCGAGGCGCTCCGCGAATCGTACGCGCGGCTGCGCGAGCCGCGGCCGTCGCGCATGCGATCGTGGGAGTGGTTCGAACCGACCGAACGGCATATCGGCGAACTCCGGCTCGAGGTCGCGATGCGATTGGCCTCGCACGCGCTCGAGAGCGACGGGGCTCAGGATGCGCTCGCGCTCGCGCACGAGATGATCGCCTACGACCCGTGCGACGAACCCGCCCGCGAGATCGCGATCCGCGCGTACTTGCTGCTCGGCGACCGGGCCGCGGCGCTGCGGCACTTCCGGCAGTACCGCGAGACGCTGCAGGCAGAACTGCAGTGCGACCCGTCGCCCGCACTCGTCGCCTTGGTAGGGAGCAGTTCGTGATCGCAGGCCTGATCGTATCCGCCGTCCTGGTCGCACAGGCGCCGTCGCCGGCGGCGACGCCCACGCCGGTCGTGGTCGACGTGGTGATCTCGGCCGGTCACGAAGGGCGGCCCGAGAGCTGCCCGCGTTTCCCGCGCCACAAGTGCAATCTCGGCGCTCCCGGGGAGCGGCAGTGGACGCCCGTCGTCGCCGACGCGGCGACCCGCATCCTGCGCGCCCACGGCATCACGGTCGCGCGTCTGCCCGCCGACTTCGACGGCACCTACGACGTCGGCGCGGCCGTCTTCATCCACTTCGACGGGAACGACACGCCCTGCTCGACCGGCGCCTCGATCGGCTACCACCGCGAGAGCGATAAGCCGGCGGCGGCGGCCTGGCACGCGATCTACGCGCGCTACTTCCCGTACGCGTTCATGCCCGACGACTTCACGACGAATCTGCGCGACTACTACGGCTTTCGGCAGGTGCGGGCGGCCGACGGTGCGCTGGTGATCGAACTCGGCGAGGTGACCTGCCCGCGCGAGCGGGCGTGGCTCGCGCCGCGGCTGGAGTGGGAAGGCGCGCTGATCGCCTACTACCTCTCGCAGCGCATCGGCAAAGGCGAGGTCCCGGATCCCGGCCCGTTCCTAAAGTGAATCCGGCCGTGCGCGGCTAACAGCGGTCCATGGTGCGTTCGCTGGTCTCCGCCTTCATCATAAGCGCGGCCCTCACGGGGGTCGCTTTCGGTGCGACCCCGTCGCTGGACGCCGCCGCGTTCCGCTCCCTCGGCCCGGCCGTCTCCGGCGGTCGCCTCGGCGCGGTCGCCGGGACGGATGCCGATCCGCGCCTCTACTACGTCGGAGCGGCCGGCGGGGGCGTTTGGAAGAGCACCAACGGCGGGCAGTCGTGGCGACCGGTCTTCGACAAGCAGCCGGTCGCGTCGATCGGGGCGATCGCGATCGATCCGAAGAACGTCGACGTCGTCTGGGTCGGGACCGGCGAGGCCGACCCGCGCAACGACGTGACCCAGGGCGACGGCATCTACCGGAGCGCCGACGGCGGAACCTCGTGGACCCGCGTGCTCGCGCTGCACGACGCGCTGATCTCGGCCATCTCGATCGATCCTCGCGATCCGAAGGACGTCGCGGTCGCCGTCTTGGGCGACCCGTTCGCCGACGACGTGGACCGCGGGATCTATCGCACGACCGACGGCGGCGGGACGTGGAAGAAGACGCTCTACGTCGGGCCGAGCAGCGGCGCTTCCGACCTGGTGCGCTCGAGCGCGAACCCCGATACGCTCTTCGCCGGGGTGTGGCAATTCCGCCGCACCGGCTGGTCGCTGCAGAGCGGTGGTCCCGACGACGGACTCTATCGTTCCGACGACGACGGCGCGACCTGGACGCGACTGACCGGCAAGGGGCTTCCGACCGACACGCTCGGACGCATCGGGCTCGCGGCCGGCGTCTCCGATCCGCGCCGCATCTACGCCGTCATCCAGTCGAAGCAAGGGCTGCTCTGGCGCAGCGACGACGGCGGCGCGAGCTGGACCGCGCGCAGCCGCGACACGCTCATCGACGAACGCCCGTTCTATTTCAATCGCGTGTTCGTCGATCCGGCGGATGCGGACCGGGTGTGGTCGGTCTCGGTGCATCTGACGGTCAGCACCGACGGCGGCGCGACCTTCGCGACGACCGGCCGCGAGCTCCACGGCGATCACCACGCGATGTGGATCGCGGCCGACGGGCGGCGGATCATCGAGGGGAACGACGGCGGCGTCGGGCTCTCGAACGACGGCGGCGCGAGCTGGCTCTGGCGCAAGACCATCCCGATCTCGCAGGCCTACCACGTCGGCTCCTCGCGCGGGACCAGCTACTCGGTCTGCGTCCCGCTCCAGGACAACGGCACGTTCTGCGCCCCGGCCGACCCGCACGGCGGCGGGATCAACTCCGCCGACTGGCGGCGCGCGGGAGGCGGCGACGGCACCTGGGCGTTGTTCGACCCGCTCGATGCGAACCTGGTGTGGGAGTCGTTCGGCGGCGGGAACTTCGCCGGCGACCTGTACGTCCACGACCTCCGCACCGGCGAGACGCGCTCCGTCGCGCCGTATTCGCGCGATCAGAACGTGATCGATCCGCGCGCGCTGCGGTACCGGTTCAACTGGGAGACCCCGATCGCGTTCGATCCGTTCGACGGGCACACGGCCTACGTCGGTGCGAACGTGCTCTTCGCGACGCGCGATCGCGGCTATCACTACCGGGTCGTCTCGCCCGACCTCACGCGCGACGAGCGCGCGCATCAGGTCGTCACCGGCGGCATCACGCTCGACGGCACGGGTGCCGAGACGTCCGACACGATCCTGACGATCGCCCCGTCGCCGACGACGCGCGGCGAGATCTGGATCGGCACCGACGACGGTGTGATCCAACGGACCCGCGACGCCGGCAGGCACTGGCGCGACGTCACGCCGCCGTTCGCGCGCAGTCATCCGTGGGGGCGCTTCGGTTCGATCTCGCCGTCGAGCCTGGTGCCGGGAACGGCCTTCGCGATCTACGACCGGCACATGGTCGGCGACCGCGCTCCGTACGTGTTCGCCACGACCGACGACGGCGCGCATTGGACGCGCATCGATGCGGGCCTTCCCGACGGCATCGAGGCGCGTTCCGTGCTCGCCGATCCGCGCGATCGCGACGTCGTCTATGCCGGAACGGAGACGGGGCTGTACGCGTCGTGGGACCGCGGCACGCACTGGCGCGCCTTGACCGCCGGGCTGCCGCCCGCGTCCGTGCGCGACGTGCGCATCCAGGAAGACGCGAACGACCTGTTGGTCGCGACGCACGGTCGCGGTCTCTACGTGCTCGACGACGCGACGCCGCTGCAGCGTCTGGCCGACGCTCGCGCCCGCGGCACGCGGTTGTTCCCGATCCGGGCCGCGACGCTCTGGCAGACGGACGCGCCGTTCGGCACCCCGCGCGACGGAGCCGGCGCACCGTACGGCGCGATCGTGACGTTCTATCAGAACGCCGCATCGGCGACGCTCCCGACCGCGGTGGTCGTCGATGCGACCGGCCGCGTCGTTCGGCGCTTCGCGACCCACGACGAGGGCGGCAAGCGGGTCTCGGATACCGGGAATGCCGCCGGGCTCAATCGCTTCGTCTGGGACTTGACCGAGGATCCGCCGGTCCCGTGGCGCGCCGCACCGAGCTGGAACCGCGGCTACGATGATGGTGCGCCGGTCGTGCCCGGCCGCTACGCCGTCCGCGTGACGTTCGGCGGGAAGACGTACTCGCAGCCGGTCCTGGTGCGCCCCGACCCGCGCACGCGCTATTCCGTCGCTCAAGCGCTCGCGCTGCACGCGGCGACGCGTGCGTCGTTCGCCGACATCGGCCGGGTCGACGACGCGCTCAACGCGCTCTCGACGATCGCGGCGGAGGCGCCGCTGCGTTCTGCGGCGCTCGCGAAACGGGGCGACGCGGCCGGCGCGGCGTCCGTCGCGGCGGTCGGCACGCGCGCGGGCGAGCTGATCGCGTCGATGTCGTCGAACGCGGCGAACGATCAGGACGACGACTTTCTGCCCGACGTCCTGCGCGAACGGCTTCAGACCCAGGTCGACACGTACCTCGGATCGTTCGCTCCGCCCACCGCCGAGCAGATGCGCGAGAGCGCCGTCCTGCACGCGCTCACCGACGACCGGATCGCGCGCTACCGGGCGTTCGCCCGCGGCGACCTGAGCCGCGCCGACGCGGTCCTCGCAAAGGCCGGGCTGCCGTCGCTCGCGACGCCGTCGCACCGATGATCGAGATCTTCTACCGGTATCGCGTCCACCCGGCGCAGGTCCGCGCCTTCGAGCATGCCTACGGGCCGAGCGGTCCCTGGGCCAAGCTGTTCGCCGAGCATCCGGGGTTCCGCCGAACGCGGCTCTTCCGGCATGCCCGGGATCCGGCGATCTACGTGACCGTCGACGTCTGGGAGACGAAAGCCGACTGGGATGCCTTCCGGGTCGACTTCTCGCGCGAGTATGCGGCCCTGGACCGCCGGCTGGCGATGCTCAAGATCGAGGAGCACGTGCTGGGCTTCTACGACGGGACCGAAGAGTACCGGCCGCCCCGTGACGCGCGGGCCTAAGCGGCCGGATACTACAGGGGTTCATGATACGACCGGTTCGGGCCGACGGACGGATCGATGCGGGCGGCGTCTTCACGCCTATCTATCGAGCGCGGGTCGTCGACCGCATCGCCCTGGCCGCGGAGTCTCGCGTGGTCCTGATCGTCGCGCCGGCCGGTTACGGCAAGTCGACGGCGCTGCGGCAATATCTCGACGGCGTCTCCGATCCGGTCGTCCGCTACGATCTCCGTTCCGATAACGGCTCGCTCCTCGGCTTCGTCCGCGGCTTCGCGGACGCCATCTCCGAGATCGCCCCCGACGCGCGCAAGACGCTCTCCACGGCGTACGACTCGGCCAGAGATTCGGCCACCGCCGGCGCGGAGCTCGCGATGTGGATGCACGCCCATATCAAGGCGTACAACGGGACGATCGTGATCGACGACCTGCACGTCGCCGAGAACGAGAAACAGGTGTCGGCCTTCATCTCGTCGCTGGTCGAGCGGACCAAGGGCCGCGTACGTTGGATCGTCGCATCGCGCTCGTTCCTCGATCTGCCGGTCGGTTCGTGGCTGGCCTATCAGGAGATGGATCTCGCGGTCGACGAGAGCGACCTCGCCTTCACGGCGGAAGAAGCGCGCGGCACGGCGCGCGCGTCGCGCGTCGGCGTGCGCGACGAAGAGCTCGAATCGCTGGTCGCGCTGACCTCCGGCTGGCCGACGGCGCTGAGCTTCGCGTTGCGGACGTCGACCCGGTCGCTCGATCTGCGCAACGTCCAAGCGGTGACGCGCGAGCTGGTCTATCGCTATCTCGCCGAGCAGGTCTACGGTTCGCTCGACGAAGCCGACCGGCGATTGCTGGCCGACTGCGCGCTCCTCCCCGAGATCGAGATCGACGTCCTCGAGGCCGCCGGTTACGACGACGCGCTCGGCATGATCGAAGGGCTGCGGCATCGGGTCGCGTTCATCGCACCGCACGCCGATCGCGCGCGCGTCTACCGGATGCACGACCTGTTCCGCGACTTCCTCCTCAACCGGTTGGCGCTCGAGGGCGCGGATGCGGTCGCGAAGCGGCGCACCGGCATCGCGCGGGCGTTCGAGCGACAGGGGCTGCACGCCGCGGCGCTCTCGGCGTACGCGCAGAGCGAGGCCTACGACGACATCGAACGGCTCTTGAACGACTGCGCGCTGCGACTGTTCGAAGAGGGCCACGGGGACGCGATCCAGGTCGGCATCTCGGCGCTGCGAGCGAGCGGACGTCGCGAGCCGGCCGTCTCGGTCGCCTTGCGCGGGCTGCTCGAGGCCTCTGCCGGACGCTTCGAAGAGGCGGAGACGCTGCTCCGGCGCGCGGGAGCGCGGACGGAAGACGACGCGGTGCGGTCGCAGTTCGATCTGCGCCTGGCGCGCGTCATGATCAATCGCGGGGCCGACGCGACCGAGACCCTGCGGGGGATCCAAGACAACCCCGGCGTGGATCTCGACACGCGCGGGGAAGCGGCGTCGCTGCTCGCCGTGACGTACGCGCGCGCCGGGAATGCTCCCGAGGCGCACGCCGCCATCGAGATCGCCGAGAACGCCGCCGAGGCGACCGAAGTCTCCGGCGTGCGCGCGCGCATCCTCCAGCGCTTGGCGGTCTGCGTCTCCGAGCTCGGCGACAGCCCGAAGGCGATGGCCTACCTGGCGATCGCGACCGACATCGCCATCCGCGACGGTCTCTTGAGCCTCGCCAGCCGCGCGTACATGGGTCTCGCCTACATCATGAGCGAGTACGAGAACGACCGCGCGAAGCACCTCTGGTACTCGCAGCAGGCGTACCTGACCGCGGTGAAGTCCGGCGATCGGCTCGATATGCAGACGTCGACGCTGCAGCTCATGAGCGCCGAGGCCAAGCGCGGCAACGCCGAGCGCGTGACGGCCCTCGATCGTCAGCTCGGCGAACTCCGGACGAGCGACGCGCTGCGTCTCAAGTACGCGGCCAGCTCGCGCGCGATGCGGCGCGCGTGGGAAGGTGCGTTCGGCGAGGCGTTCCGCATCATGGGCGACCTGTGGATGCAGATCATCCCGGTCTCGAACCAGCTCATCAACGGCGCGACCTGCGCCGTCTACGCCGCCGCCGACGGGCGGGCGGCCGAGGCCGCCAAGATCGCCTCCCAGGTCCTGGCGATCGAACTGGACGACGAGCGCTCGGGCATGGTCAGCCCGTTCAATCGCGCCGTTCCCGTGCTGCTCTGCGCGCTGGCCGAGGCCTTGGTGGGGCGCCACACGGCGGCCGCCCGGGCGCTCAAGCGAGTCCGGGAGAGTTCGAATCCCCAGATCGAGTCGTTCCGGGGAGCGATCGCCCGGGCGCTCCGGGTGCTCAAGACCAAGACGGCCGAAGAGGCCGAGCTGGCGGACGACCTGGAGCCGATCCGCGATTTCGGGTTCGGGGGCTATGCGATGTTGATCCAGGGAGCGGTCG
>JANWKW010000072.1 GCA_025451135.1 Vulcanimicrobiia bacterium
CCACGTCGCGGGTCGCGGTCGAGCCGAACCCGCCGCCGTTCTCGGCGTCGAAGAGATAGAACTCGATCTCGCTCGCGATCGTCACGACGCCGAGCGCGCCGGCCGCTTCGAGCGCGCGCTTGAGCGTAGTGCGCGGGCAGCCTTCGAACGGCGATCCGTCGGGCATCGCGATGTCGCAGATCAGGCGCGCTTCGGCGCCGTCGCCGGCGTTCCACGGGTAGAGCGCGAAGGTGGTCAGATCGGGGCGCGGCTGCATGTCGAGCTCTTCGCCGCGGACGAAGCCGTCGATCGAGCCGCCGTCGAAGGTGACGCTGCCGTCGAGCGCCGCATCGAGTTCGCTCGCCGGGATCGAGACGTTCTTGCTGACGCCGAGGATGTCGGCGAAGACCAGGCGGACGAACCGGACGTCGCGCTCTTTAGCGAGCTTGAGGACGTCGCGTTTGGTGGCGTGCTTAGCTGTGGAGTGCATCGATTGCCGCTGCCATTCTGAAGGTGAGTTGGTCGTGGGGACTGTCGAGCGACCGGCCGCAGATCTCGCCGATCTGGCGCAGGCGGTAGAAGACGGTGTGGCGGTGGACGTGCAGTTCGGCGGCCGCCGTCTTGACGTTCTGACCGCAGGCGAAGTACGAGCGCAGGGTCCGCTCGAGCTCGGTCTGATGCCGCTCGTCGTAGGCGCGCAGCGGCGCAAGGGTGGCGCTCGCGAACGCGCGCAGGCCGTCCGCGTCGGCGCCTTCGAACAGCAGCGCGTAGGCGCTCAGTTCGTCGTACGGCAGGACGCGGCCCTCGCCGAAGACGCGCCGGCCGATCGCGAGGGCGGCGTCGGCCATGCGGGCGCTCCGGCCGACCTCGGCCGCGCTCTCGACGCCGCCGACCCCGCCGGCGACGGCTAGGCCGGGATGCTTCTTCGCGAGCGTCTTGGGGAGCAGGGTCGCGGCGGTTCGGGCGTTGGCGGCGTCGACCTCGCGCGGTGCGGGCACGAAGAGCAGCGCGCCGCCGTCGCGCTCGAGCACGCCGACGCTGGCCTCGCCCGACGCGAGGGTCTCCGCCGCGAGGGCCGCGCTCTCGGGCGGCTCGAGCGCGATCGCGACGTAGCTCGCCGCCAGCGCGATGCCGCGTGCGCTCGCGTCGGCGCGGGCGGCGGCGCCGTCGCGGTAGCCGCCCGCGAGCAGACGCTCCCAGAAGGCGCGCCGCCGGCCGGCGTTGCCGCCGCTCTCGCGGGCCAGTTCGAGGGCGATCGCGGAGGCGGTCAGGCGGAGCGCCAGCAACGCGTCGGCCGAGGCGTCGGCGAGCAGCGCGATCTCGCCGAACGCGGTCTCGCCGGCGCGCACCGGAAGGCGGACGACCGCGCCGTTGCGCGGCTCGCCGGCGATCGCCAGACGGCGGCCTTCGAGATCGTCGACGCTGACGCCGGCCCCGAGGTGGCCCGCCAGATGGAGCGCGAGCGCGCGAGCTCCGCCGCCGGCCGCCGCGACGCGCGCGAGGCCTTCGGTAAAGCCGACCAGGTCGTCGGGGGTCATGGGCGATTCTTTCGGCATAATCTGCCGATGACCTTAAGAGAATGGATCTCGACGACCCGCGAGCGGTCCTCGACTCGCTCTACGCCGGAACCCCCGACGCGGTCGTCTTGTACGACCGCGACGGTCTCTTCGTGGCCGCGAACGACGCCGCTCGCGGCTTGACCGGATACGAAGAACGCGAAGTCCGCGGCGGCCACTACCGCGGGCACGTGCATCCGAGCGATTGGGAGCGCGTCAACGCGGGCTTCGCGACCGCGCTGAGCGGAGGGCTGGACCACTTCGAGACGATGGTGCGTCATCGCGACGGCAGGGTGATCCCGGTCGAGATCTACGTGTTCCCGGCCAAGCGGGGGAACGACGTGATCGGCGTCTTCGCGCAGGCGCGCGACATCGTGGCGCTGCGCTCGGCCGAGCTCTCGCTCGGGATCAACCAGGACCGCTTCCGGTCGCTCTTCGAGTTCCATCCGGACGGCATCCTCGAGCTCAAGCGTGACGGGATCGTCTCGCGCGTCAACGTCTCGTTCGAGCGCGAGACCGGCTTCCTGGGCGAGCGTATCGTCGGGCGGCCGTGGACGCAGTTGGTCGCGCCCGAACGGCGCGACGAGGCCGACGACGCCCAGCGGCGCAGCGCGCGCGGCGAAGCCGTCGAGATCGAGTCGCAGTTCCTCGACCGCTTGGGCGACCGGATCGACGTCACGCTCAAGCTCGTGCCGTCCACGGTCGCATCGGAGATCCGCGGCGCGTACGTCATCGCCAAGAACGTCTCGGCCCAGCGGGATGCGGAACGCGCGGTCATCGAGCACAGCGCGCGCGTGCGCGAGCTCTACCTGGTGGCCGCGTCGCGGGGCGAATCGGCCAGCGAGCAGATCGACGCCACGATCGAGCTGGCGCTGCGCATGTTCGACTTCGACTTCGGCTACGTCGCGCGGTTCGTCGACGAGCGGATCGCGATCGATAACGCCGTCGGCGAGGGCTGGTCGGTCGCCGCCGGTCAGATGTTCCCGTCGGCGTCGAGCCTGACGCGTCACTTGGCCGAGATCGAGGTGCTCGAGGCCGACGACCTGGACGACTCGCCGTGGAAGGCCGACGGCGCGCGAGCGAACGCGCCGTGGCGATCGTACTTCGCCGTGCGTCTGCGCCGCGGCGACGAGACGTACGGGGCGCTCGCGTTCGCCGCGCGGCGACCGCGCGCGCCCCTGCGGCCGCTCGCTCGCGACCTGCTCCAGCTGATCGCGCTCTTCGTCGAGGCGGCCATCGAACGCGCCAGCTACGACGAGCGGATCGAGGGGCTGGCGTTCACCGACGCGTTGACGGGCCTTCCGAACCGCGTGCTCTTCGACGACCGCATCCGCCAGGCGATCGCGACGGCGAAACGATACGACCGCGGCTTCGCGGTCATGTATCTGGACGTCGACCGCTTCAAGGACATCAACGACGAGCTCGGGCACGCCGCGGGCGACGCCGTGCTCCGCGGGGTCGGAGAACGTCTGCGCGCGACCCTGCGCGAGAGCGATACGGTCGCCCGCTTCGGCGGCGACGAGTTCGTGGTGCTCCAACCCATCGTCGACGGTCCGGCGGACGCGGCCGATCTCGCGCGCAAGATCGTCGCCGAACTGCAGACGCCGCTGCGGGTCGGCGAGATCGAGCGCGACGTCCGGATCTCGGTCGGGATCGCGCTCTACCCGCAGGACGGCCACACGATCGAGGTCCTGATGGATCTGGCCGACCGCGCGCTCTACGCCGCCAAGCGGGCCGGCCGCAACCGCTGGTCGTTCGCGAACGAAGCGGCCGCGCGCGCGGCGCTGGTCGATCGCGTCGAGCGGTCCGGCGCGGTCAACCGCGCAGCTGCTGGACGATGAAGACCAGCGAGAGGCCGCCGACCACGATCGCGGTCGTCCAGGCGATCGCGTTAGCGAACGGAGAGTTCGTATAGTCGCCCATGATGCTCTTGCGGTTGATGATGATCAGCATCAGCACCAGCTCGGCCGGGAGCAGCACCCCCTGCACGGTCTGCGAGACGAGGATCAGCGGCAGCAGCGGGATGCCCGGTAGGAGCACCAGCAGCGCGCCCAGGATCAGTCCGCCGCCGAAGATGGTGAAGAAGATCGGCGCTTCGGAGAACTTGCGGTCGAGCGCCGCTTCGAAGCCGAGCGCCTCGCAGATGACGTACGAGGTCGAGAGCGGCAGGACGGTCGCGGTGAACAGTCCCGCGTTGAGGATGCCCAGGGCGAAGACGGTCGCCGCCAGCGCCCCGAACGGCCGCAGGGCGACCGCGAAATCCTGGGCCTGGACCGGATGGATGTGCCCGCCGTGCTGGTTGGCGACGAAGATGGTCGCCGCGTTGGCCACGATCATGAAACCGGCGATCGCGATGCCGACGATCGAACCGACGACCACGTCGGCGCGCGCGAACGAGAGGCTCTCCTCGCCGGTCCCCTTCTCGACCACCGCGGACTGCAGGAAGAACTGCATGTAGGGCGAGACGGTCGTGCCGATCAGGCCGATCACCAGGAACATCCATTGCCGGTCGTCGACGTGGAGCGTCGGGACGAGCGTCCCGACCGCGACCGCATGCCAGTCCGCGTGCGCGAGCACCGCCGAGATCGCGTACGAGATGTAGATGAGCGAGAAGCCGACGAAGACGCGTTCGACGATGCGGTTGTCGAACCGCAGGATGAACAGGAAGACCGCTACCAGCGCGATCGGCACGGCGATGTACCGCGAGATGCCGAAGATCTCGGAAGCGGTCGCGACGCCGGCGAACTCGGTCGCGGTCAGTCCGACGTTGACGACGAAGAGCGAGAGCATCGCGAAGAACGAGACGCGCACGCCGAAGGTCTCGCGGATCAGCGAGGCCAGCCCCTTGCCGGTGACCGTGCCCATCCGGGCGGCCATCTCCTGGACGACGATCAGCGCGATCGCGAGCGGGATCAAGACCCACAGGATGGCGTAGCCGTACTGCGCGCCGGCCGCGGAATAGGTGGCGATGCCGCCGACGTCGTTGCCGGCCGATGCGGTGATAAATCCGGGTCCGAGCACCGCGGCGAAGAGCAGCAGCGATCGCCACCAGCGCCGCTTGGGCGCGGCGCGCCTAGTCTGCTGCAACGGGCGTCCGCCGGTGGTGGCGCGCGGTGAAGCGCGGCAGCTTCTTGGCCAGGTCCGCGGGCATGATCGCGTCGATCGCGTCGTCGACCGTGACGATGCCGAGCAGCATCCCGCGATCGTCGACGACCGGCGCCGCCAACAGGTCGTAGCGCGCGATGGTGGCGGCGACCTCCTCTTTCTCCGCGTCGGGCGCGAGGGTCACGAGGTCGGTCTCCATGATCTTGTCGATGGTCGCGTCGGGCGGCGCGAGCAGCAGGCTGCGCAGGGTCAGCACGCCGAGCAGCGCGTCCGCCTTGTCGACCACGTAGAGGTAGTAGATGAACTCGGACTCCGGTCCGATCTCGCGGATCTTGCGGATCGTCGCCTCGGCCGTCCGGTGGGGATAGATCCAGACGTAGTCGGTCGTCATCAGGCCGCCGGCCGTGTCCTCGGCGTATTTGACCAGCTCGCGCAACTCGCCGGCGGTGAACTCGTCCATCTCGGCGAGCAGGCGGGTCTGCTGCTCCTCGGGCAGTTCGGCGAGCAGATCGGCCGCATCGTCCGAATCCATCTCCTCGATGATGTCGGCGGCGCGCTCGTCGCCGATGTCGTCGATCAGGGTCTTCTGGGTGTCGGCGTCGAGGTGTTCGAACGCGTCGGCCGCGGTCTCGTCGTCGAGCGACCGCACGACCGCGAGGGCCTCGCGCGCGGACAGGTCGCCGATGATCTCCGCCAGGTCCGAGGGATGCAGGCGCGCGAGCTTGC